>NZ_MKJW01000133.1:0-90921 GCF_001942375.1 Kocuria sp. CNJ-770 | reverse complement strand
GCGGGGGGGAGCGGGCAGCAGCGCGGTCCCGCGCCCGGCTCAGGGGCGCGGGGTGGCCGCCGGGGACGCCGCGGGGTCGGCCGAGGCGTTCGACGTGGACGCGCCCGCGGCGCCCTCCGAGGTCCCGGGGTCCCCGGAGAGGTAGCTCCAGATCCCGTCCTCGAGCTGCTGCTGGCACTGCGCGGTCCCGGAGAGGGTCAGGGTGCTGGACACGCACTGCTGATAGGCCTCGGCCACCGGCCACAGCAGCAGCCGCGCTCCGCCGGTGGCCAGGCTCAGGGCGCCCAGCACGATCGCGGCGACCGCGCTCACCACCAGCAGCGCGCGCCGGCCGGACCCGCGCGAGCGCACGAGCGCCGCGATGCCCAGACCGAGGCCCGCCGCCGCGGCGACGAGCCCGGCCACCGTCGGCCACAGCCCGGAGCCGACGAGCACGAGGGCCACCGCCGCGCACACCAGCGCGGCTCCCGCCGTGCGCGTCGTGGCGGCACGCCGGGCGTCCGCGGGGGTCGGCTCGGGATGCGGGCGGGGAGGGGTCATGCTCCTCACTCTAGGGCACCGCGCGGACCGGCCCGCGCCGGCCGACTAGACTCGGCCGCATGCGCATCGTGGTCATGGTCTCCGGGTCCGGCACCAATCTGCAGGCGGTCCTCGACGCCGTGGGCGCGGGCCGGATCGACGTCGAGGTCGCCGCCGTGGGCGCGGACAAGCCCTGCCTCGGGCTCGAGCGCGCGGAGGCGGCCGGGATCACCACCTTCCTCGTCCGGCCCGCGGACCACCCGGACCGGACGCGGTGGAACCGGGCCCTGCAGGAGGCGGTCGCCGCCCACGCCCCCGACCGGGTGCTCTTCGCCGGGTTCATGCGGATCGTGGACGCCGAGTTCGTGGAGGCGTTCCGCGGACGGATCGTCAACACCCACCCGTCCCTGCTGCCCTCCTTCCCCGGCGCGCACGCGGTCCGGGACGCCCTCGCCCACGGGGTCAAGGTCACCGGGGTCACCGTCCACGAGGTCGTGGCCGACGTCGACGCCGGCCCGATCCTCGCCCAGGCGGCGGTGCCGGTGCGGGAGGAGGACACCGAGGCGCAGCTGCACGAGCGGATCAAGGCCGCCGAACGGGAGCTGCTCGTGGACGCCCTCGGCCTGCTCGCCCGTTCCGTCCCGGCCCGCTGAGCCCGCCGGGGTCCCGCGGACGGAGTGGGGGGCCTCCCCCCGGCCCCGGTCCGGACGCCCGCCCGCCCGGTGGTCCGGGCGCACGCAGGGGGCGTCGCAGCGCGGGTCCGTAAAATGGTCCCCGGCGGTTTCCGCCGGCAGCCCCGACCCCGACGCTTGGAGAACCTGTGAGCCCCATCCGACTTGACCGCGTGCCCATCCGACGGGCGCTGGTGTCCGTCTACGACAAGACCGGGCTGGACGACCTGGCCCGCGGTCTGCACGAGGCCGGTGTGGCCATCGTCTCCACCGGCTCCACCGCGCGGCGGATCGCGGAGGCGGGGGTCCCGGTGACCGAGGTCTCCGAGATCACCGGCTTCCAGGAGTGCCTGGACGGGCGGGTGAAGACCCTGCACCCGCGCGTGCACGCCGGGATCCTCGCGGACCGCCGCAAGCAGGAGCACGTGGACCAGCTCGCGGAGCTGGAGATCGAGCCGTTCGACCTCGTGGTCGTGAACCTCTATCCGTTCGTGGACACCGTGCGCTCCGGCGCCGGCCAGGACGAGGTGGTCGAGCAGATCGACATCGGGGGCCCCTCCATGGTGCGCGCGGCCGCGAAGAACCACGCGGCCGTGTCCGTGGTGGTGGACCCCGCCTCCTACGGCGCGGTGGTCGAGGCCGCCGGTGCCGGAGGCTTCGACCTCGCGGCCCGGCGCCGGCTGGCCGCCGCGGCCTTCGCCCACACCGCGGCCTACGACACGGCCGTGGCCACGTGGACGGCCCAGCAGTTCGAGCAGGACGAGGACGCCAACTTCTGGCCGCCCTACGCGGGGCTGGCCTTCCAGCGCTCCGCCTCCCTGCGCTACGGCGAGAACCCGCACCAGAAGGGCGCCCTGTACGTCGACGAGGCGGCCGCCCCCGGCATCGCCCAGGCGGACCAGCTGCACGGCAAGGAGATGTCCTACAACAACTACGTGGACGCCGACGCCGCCCTGCGCGCCGCCTACGACTTCGACGAGCCGGCCGTGGCCGTGGTCAAGCACAACAACCCGTGCGGCATCGCCGTGGCCACCCCCGGCGCCGAGGACCCGATCGCCGACGCCCACCGCAAGGCCCACGCGTGCGACCCGCTCTCCGCCTACGGCGGGGTGATCGCCGCGAACCGGACCGTCACCCGGGCCATGGCGGAGACGGTCAAGGACATCTTCACGGAGGTCGTCGTGGCCCCCGGCTTCGAGCCGGAGGCCCTGGAGCTCCTGCAGGAGAAGAAGAACATCCGCCTGCTGGCGCTGCCCGAGGGCTTCGCCCGCGACGCCCTCGAGTACCGGCAGGTCTCCGGCGGGGCCCTCTTCCAGGTCGCCGACCGGCTCCACGCCGCCGGTGACGACCCCGCCTCCTGGACCCTCGCCGCCGGGGCGCCGGCCGACGAGCGGACGCTGGCCGACCTCGCCTTCGCGTGGAAGGCGCTGCGGGCCGTGAAGTCCAACGCGATCCTGCTCGCCGACCAGGGCGCCTCGGTGGGCATCGGCATGGGCCAGGTCAACCGCGTGGACTCCTGCCGGCTCTCCGTGGAGCGGGCCGACGGGCTGGGGGAGGACGGGGCCGAGCGCGCGCGGGGGTCCGTGGCGGCGTCGGACGCGTTCTTCCCGTTCGCGGACGGGCTGCAGGTGCTGCTCGACGCGGGCGTGCGCGCCGTCGTCCAGCCCGGCGGCTCGATCCGGGACGAGGAGGTCGTGGCCGCGGCCGAGGCCGCCGGCGTGACCATGTACTTCACCGGGGCGCGGCACTTCTTCCACTGACCCGCTCCCCGGCGCGGCTGCGGCGCCGCGCACGGCAACGGCCGCACCCCCGAGGGGGATGCGGCCGTTGCCGTGCGTGCGGGTCGCGCCGGGCGGCGCGACCCGCACGGGGTCGACTCACACGGACAGCGAGGCGAGCACCCGGTTGAAGGTCTCCGAGGGGCGCATCACCGCGAACGTCTTGGCGTCGTCGGGGCGGTAGTAGCCCCCGATGTCCGCCGGGCTGCCCTGCACGGAGAGCAGCTCCTCGTTGATCGCGTCCTCGTGGGCGGCCAGCTGCTCCGCCACGGAGGTGAAGGCCTGGGCCAGCTCGGTGTCCTCGTCCTGGCGGGCCAGCTCCTGGGCCCAGTACAGGGCCAGGTAGAAGTGGCTGCCGCGGTTGTCGATCTCCCCGACCTTCCGGCTGGGGGACTTGTTCTCCTCCAGGAAGGTGCCGGTGGCACGGTCGAGGCACGCGCCGAGGATGCGGGCGCGGGCGTTGTCCGCCGTGGAGGCCAGGTGCTCCAGGCTCGCGGCCAGGGCCAGGAACTCGCCGAGGCTGTCCCAGCGCAGGTGGTTCTCCTCGACCAGCTGCTGGACGTGCTTGGGCGCGGACCCGCCGGCGCCGGTCTCGAAGAGGCCGCCGCCGTTGATCAGCGGGACCACGGAGAGCATCTTCGCGGAGGTGCCCAGCTCGAGGATCGGGAACAGGTCGGTCAGGTAGTCGCGCAGCACGTTGCCGGTGACGGAGATCGTGTCCTCACCGCGGCGGATCCGGTCGATGGAGAACGCGGTGGCCTCCATGGGGGACATGATCTCGAGCTGCAGGCCCTCGGTGTCGTGCTCCGCGAGGTACTGCTCGACCTTGGCGATGAGGTTGGTGTCGTGGGCGCGGGTGCGGTCCAGCCAGAACACCGCCGGCGTCGCGGAGGCCCGGGCGCGGGTCACGGCCAGCTTCACCCAGTCCCGGATCGCGACGTCCTTGGTCTGGCAGGCGCGCCAGATGTCGCCGGGGAAGACCTCGTGCTCGATCAGCACGGTGCCGGAGGAGTCGACGAGCTGGACGCTGCCCTTCGCGGGGATCTCGAAGGTCTTGTCGTGGGAGCCGTACTCCTCGGCCTTCATCGCCATGAGGCCCACGTTCGGGACGGAGCCCATGGTCCGCGGGTCGAACGCGCCGTGGGCGCGGCAGTCGTCGATCACGGCCTGGTAGATCCCGGCGTAGGAGCTGTCCGGCAGCACCGCCAGGGTGTCGGCCTCCTCGCCGTCCGGGCCCCACATGTGCCCGGAGGTGCGGATCATGGCCGGCATCGAGGCGTCCACGATGACGTCCGAGGGCACGTGCAGGTTGCTGATGCCCTTGTCGGAGTTCACCATCGCCAGCGCCGGGCCGTCGGCCAGGCCCTTGTCGATCGCGGCCCGGACCTCGTCGCGGACCTCGGCCGGGAGCGTGTCGAGGCCGTTGAGGATCGCGGCCAGGCCGTTGGCGGGGGAGAGGCCGGCCTGCTCCAGGGTGGCGCCGTGGGCGGCGAAGAGCTCCGGGAAGAACGCCTTGATGACGTGGCCGAAGATGATCGGGTCGGAGACCTTCATCATGGTGGCCTTCAGGTGCACCGAGAACAGGACGCCCTCCCGCTTGGCGCGCTCGACCTGCTCGGCGAGGAACGCGTCCAGGGCGGCGGCCCGCATCACCGTGGCGTCGACGACCTCGCCGGCGAGCACGGGCACGGACTCCTTGAGCACCGTGGTGCTGCCGTCCTCGCCCACCAGGCGGATCCGGAGGGTGTCCTCGGAGTCCATGACCACGGACTTCTCGTTGTCGCGGAAGTCGTCCGCGGCCATGGTGGCCACGTTGGTCCGGGAGTCCGCGGACCACTCGCCCATCCGGTGCGGGTTCTTGCGGGCGTAGTTCTTCACCGAGGCGGGGGCGCGGCGGTCGGAGTTGCCCTCGCGCAGGACCGGGTTCACGGCGGAGCCCTTGATCTTGTCGTAGCGGGCGCGGGTGTCCTTCTGCTCGTCGGTCTCCGGCTCGTCCGGGTAGTCCGGCAGGGCGACGCCCTGTTCCTGCAGCTCCTTCACCGCGGCCTTGAGCTGCGGGACGGAGGCGGAGATGTTCGGCAGCTTGATGATGTTGGCCTCGGGCTTTTTCGCCAGGTCGCCGAGCTCGGCGAGGGCGTCGTCGACCCGCTGCTCCTGGGGCAGCCGGTCGCTGAAGGCCGCGAGGATGCGCCCGGCCAGGGAGATGTCCCGGGTCTCGACCTCGACGCCGGCGGTCGAGGCGTAGGCCTCGATGACCGGCTTGAAGGAGTAGGTGGCGAGCAGGGGCGCCTCGTCGGTGCGGGTGTAGATGATCTTGGCCATGTGCGGGCTGTCTCCCATGTCTGTCGACGGATGCGGGTCGGTGTGTCCTGGTGCCAAGATACCCGAGCCCGCGCCCGCCCCGTTGACCGGCGCCCGCCCGAGGGCGCTCCCGGGCACGGCCACGGGCCCGCTCCCCGGGGGGAACGGGCCCGTGGCCGCGGCGGTGCCGGGGCGCCGGCGGGATCAGCCCTCGGTGGACTGCGTGGAGCGGGTGCCGTTGACGAGCTCGCCCTCGCCGATCACCCGGTCGCCCTCCTGCCCCTCGTCCAGGGCCTGCTGCTCGCCCTGGCCGGAGACCACCTGGATCTTGCGCGGCTTGGCCTGGGCGGACACCGGGATGGTCACCGTGAGCACGCCGTTGTCGTAGCTCGCGGCGATGTTCTGGATGTCGATGCCCTGGCCGAGGTTGAGCTGGCGGACGAACGAGGAGCTCTGCCGCTCCCGGGTGATCCACTGGACGTCCTGGACCTCGGGCAGCTTCCGCTCGGCCCGGATGGTCAGCAGCTGACCGTCGACGTCGACGTCGACGCTGTCCGGGTCGATGCCGGGCAGGTCGGCCCGCAGGATGTAGCGGTCGCCGTCCCGGTAGAGGTCCATCGGCATCTCCCGCAGGCCCTGGCGGGCGAACAGCGAGGCGGCGAGGCGGTCGAAATCGTTGAACGGCGTGAACATCGTGGCCACGTCCATCATCTCCTCAACTCCATGAGCAGTGCCCTTGACATTTAGTTGAGTCATATCGGCTCAACTGTGCTCGATGATAGCGCCGTCGCGGGGCGAGGTTCAACGGTTGGCGCGGCCGATCGCCCAGGGCGAACCCGGATGCCGGCGGGGTGGTGCGGCCCTCAGCGGCGGTCGTTCGGGTAGTCCACCCCGATCCGTTCCCGGACCCGGTCGAAGAGCTCGACGAGCTCGAGGGAGTCCGCCCACGGCATCACGGGGGACTCCGGCAGCCCCTGCTGGATGCAGCGGGTGGCCTCGCGCATCTCGTAGACGTACCCGGCCCCGGTCACCTCCACCTGCTCCACGACCGGGGCGGCACCTCCGCGCGCGCCGTCGGCGCTCTGCAGCACCAGGGTCGTGGGGCAGTTGATCCGCCCGTCCACGCGCAGCCAGCCGTGCGTGCCGCTGACGGTGACCTGGTGCGGCACGGTGCTGGAGAGGGTGCCGCTCACATGGCCCCGGCCGTGCCCGAAGTCCAGGGTCAGGGCGGTGTCCAGGTCCACGGCCGTGGCGCCCAGCTCGGCCCGCGCCGTCCAGCTCTCCGGGGCGCCCAGCACGGCCCCGGTCCAGGTCAGCGGATAGACCATCATGTCCAGCAGCACCCCGCCGCCGTCGGCGTTGCGGAAGAGCCGATGGTCGGGGTCCACCGGGCGGTGGGTGCCGATCGAGGCCTCGACCGAGCGGACCCGGCCCAGCCGCCCCGCCCGGATCCAGTGCATCGCCGTGCGGAAGCCGGGGGTCATCCGGGTCCAGACGGCCTCCATGAGGAACACCCCGTGCGCGCGCGCCAGCCCCAGGAGGTCGCGGACCTCCGCGGCGGTCATCGCCAGGGCCTTCTCGCACACCACGTGCTTGCCCGCGCGCAGCAGCGCGGACACGTCCCGGTGGTGGTAGCCGTGCGGCGTGGCGACGTAGACCACCTCCACGTCCGGGTCGGCCGCGAGGCGCTCCAGGCCCGTGCTCCCGGCGGTGTTCCCGTACGCCCGCTCCACCCCGTGCCGGCGGGCGAAGTCCTCGGCGCGGTGCTGGTCGCGGGAGCTCACGGCGACGAGCCGAGCGTCGGGCAGGGCGGCGATGTCCGGGACCACCTTCTCGGCGATGTCGGCCGTGCTGACCACGCCCCAGCCGAGCGTGCGGCCGGTCGGCGTGAGCGGGGCGTCCAGGTGGGCCGCGTCGAGGGCGGCGTCGACGAAGGGCGGGAGGGGGGTGGCAGGCATGGGCGCATTCTGCCACGCCTCGCCCGGAGGGACGGGCCCCGGCACCGAACCGAACGACCGTTCGTCGCCTACACTGGCGGCGTGCCCCGGGTCAGCCAGCAGTACAAGGACGAACGCCGCCGCGAGATCGTCGCGGCCGCCAGCCGCTGCTTCCTGGAGCACGGCTTCGGCGGGGCCTCGATGCACCGGATCATCGCCGCGACGGGCCTGTCCGCGGGGGCGCTGTACAACCACTTCCCGTCCAAGCACGAGCTCGTGGTCGCGTCCGCGCGGGCGGCTCTGGACCGCGTCCTGACGGCGGACGAGGATCCGGCACCGGCCGGGGACGAGGGCACGGCCCGGGCCGCGGCGGGGGAGGGGTCCGGGCGGTCGGCGGCGCCACCGGCGGGGACCCGGCCGGGTGGGTGGCGGAGCTGCTGGAGCGGCTCGCCGCGGACCCGGCGGCCACGCGGCTGCTGCTGATCACGTGGGGCGAGGCCGTGAGCGAACCGGCCCTGGCCGCGGTGGCCGGCGAGCACCTCGCCCGGGTGCGCGAGCAGGTCGAGGAGCGCTACGGCCGGTGGGCCGCCGAGGAGCTCGGCCTGGGCCCGGACCGCTCCCGGGAGTGGGTCGCGATGTTCGCCCAGGCCATCCTCTCGGTGCTGCAGGGCTACGTGGTGCAGTCGTGCCTGCTGCCCGGATTCGACCACGACGCCTACCTGGACTACGCGCGCACCCTGGCGGCGCAGTGACCGGGCGGCGCAGTGACCGGGCGGCCGGCGTCCGGGCTCAGGCGTTCAGCTGTCGGTGCTCGGCGGAGAGCTGCACGTAGGTCCGGGCGTTGGCGCGCACCTTCTCCCGCTCCGGCCCGGTGAGCTCGCGCCGGACCTTGGCGGGGACCCCGGCCACGAGCGAGCCCGGCGGCACCACGGTGCCCTCGAGGACCACGGCGCCGGCGGCGACCAGGGACCCGGAGCCGATCACGGCCCCGTTGAGGACGGTCGCGTTCATCCCCACCAGGACCTCGTCCTCCACGGTGCAGCCGTGGACCACGGCACCGTGGCCCACGCTCACGCCGGCCCCGATCGTGCAGGGGTGGCCGGGATCGGAGTGGACCACCACGTTGTCCTGCAGGTTCGAGCCCGCACCCAGCCGCACCGGGGAACGGTCCCCGCGCACCGTGGCACCGTAGAAGACGCCGGAGTCCGGGCCCAGCTCCACGTCGCCGACCACGGTCGCGGTCGGCGCCACGAAGGCGGAGGCGGCGATCCGGGGCGTGTGCCCGGCGTGCGGGAGGACCAGGCCGGTCGGGGCGGGGCGCTGCATGGCCCCAGCGTAGCGGCCGCCGCCGGGGATCCCGCGGCGGCCGGTCCGGCTCAGGCGTGCCGCGACGCCGCCGGGACCGTGCCCAGCGGGTGGCGCTGCTGGATCGCGACCCGGATCTTCTGCCCGCCCTTGAGCACGTACTCGGCCCCGTGCACGTGGATGGTGACGCTGCCGGCCCGCCGCGAGGTGCCCTCGAGCTCGAGCACGTGGTGGTCGATGCAGACGCGGATCACCTGGCCCCGGTAGAGGACGGTGAACTTGACCCGCTCCAGCTGGCTGGGCAGCGCGGGGTCGAACTCCAGCCACTCCCCGCGCACGCGCAGGCCCGCGTAGGCCCGGGTGACGACGTCCACGGAGCCGGCCATGGCGCCGAGGTGGATCCCCTCGCCCGTGGTCCCGCCCTGGGTGTCGTCCAGGTCGATCAGCAGCGCGTCCTGGAAGGCCGACCAGGACCGGTCCGGGTTCAGCCAGGCGAGCACCGAGGCGTTGACCACCCGGGAGAGGGACGAGCCGTGCGAGGACCGCGCGATGTAGAAGTCCACGGTGCGCTCGATCGCGGCGTGGTCCACCTCGTAGCCCATCCGTCCGAGCTCCTCCACGAGGCCGTCGGGGCCGAAGAGGTAGACGAGCATGATCGTGTCCGCCTGCTTGGCCAGCTTGTAGTTGTTGGTCATGTCGCCCTCGTTCTCCAGCAGGAGGTCGAGGCGGCCGATGTTGCGGTACTTGGCCCGGTAGAACTCCCAGTCCAGCTCGTCGAGGTCGTCGTAGCCGTGGAACTGGCTGATGGTGCCGTCCTTGTTGAACGGCACGAACATCCGCTCGGACATCCGCTGCCAGGTCCCCACCTCCTCCGCCGAGAGGCCGAAGCGGGCGGAGAGCTCCTCGCGCTGGTGCTCGACCATGTGGTGGAAGATGTGGGCGCTGTGCCGGAACAGCCAGGCCGCCAGCACGTTCGTGTAGGCGTTGTCCTTCAGCCCGCCGCCGTGCTGGCCGCGGGGACCGTCGTGGTACTCGTCCGGCCCCATCACCCCGGCGATGTGGTAGCGGCCGTCCGCGGGGTCGTAGTCGGTCAGGGACGCGAAGAGGCGGGTGATGCCGATGATCAGCTCCGCGCCCTGGCCGGCCAGCCAGTCGACGTCGTCGGTGGTCTCGTAGTAGATCCAGGCGTTGTGGGCGATCGCGAGGCCCACGTGGAACTGCCGCCAGGAGTTGTCCGGCAGCCACCGGTTGGAGTGGTGGTTGAACAGCTCCGGCGGGGTCTCCTCCCGCCCGTCCGACCCGGACTGCCAGGGGAACGCCGCGCCCTCGAGGCCGAACTCCATGGCGCGGTGCTTGGCCATGGGCAGCCGGCGCCACCGGTAGGAGAGCAGCGAGCGCGTCACCTGCGGCTCCCGCAGGTTGACCACCGGCAGGATGTAGAGCTCGTCCCAGAAGATGTGCCCGCGGTAGCCCTCGCCGTGCAGGCCGCGGGCCGGCACGCCGGCGTCGCGCAGCGACATGTGGGGGGCGAGGGTCTGGGACACGTGGAACAGGTGCACCCGCAGGGCCAGCTGGGTGAGGAGCAGCTCGGGGGTCTGCGCCTCGGGGTCCGGGCACACGTCCACGTCGTAGCGGTCCCACAGCAGGGACCACTCGACTCGTGCGAGGGCAGCAGGCCCCGCACGCCGCTCGGGTTGCGGTCCAGCTCGGCGAGGGCCCCTCGCGGGGGGAGCCGATCGCGGCGTCGCGGCTGGTGACGACCGCGGTGGTGGAGTCGATGATCACCGGCCGCCCGTCGGCGATGTTGACCTGGTGGCGGCGGAACTCCGTGCCGCCGGGGCGGATCTCCCGGCGCTCCCGCACGTTCTGACCGCCCTCGATCGTGGTGCGCTGCGCGGTGGTGATCTCGATCTTGGACTGCGTGGTGCGCACGTGCGAGAGCAGGGTCTCGTGGTCGTCGGGCAGCGACGTGGACTCGAGGTCCACCAGGTGGTGGTCGTTGAGGTCCTGGTACTCCGCCACCCCCGTGTTGCGGACGCTGGGGTCGATCCCCGTGCGCAGGTGCAGGCGCCCGGAGAAGCCGCGGGCGGTCACGGTGGTCTCCTGCGCGCCCAGGTGCCGGTAGCGCAGCGAGACGAGGCGGCGCTGGACGATCTCCAGGCGGGCGCGGGAGCCGTCCTCCCCGCGGTCGCCGTTGAGGTCGGTCAGCACGAGGGAGCGGATGAGCAGACCGCGTCGCAGGTCCAGCTCGGTGCGCTCCTCGGAGGGGTGCAGCCCGCCCTCGGACCACCAGTCGCCGCCGGAGACCCGCAGGTCCAGGTGCGTCCAGTTGGGCGCGTTGACCATGGACTCGTGCTCGACGTCGCGGCCGCTGAGGTGGCTGACCACCCGGTTGAAGACCCCGGCCAGGTAGTTGCCGGGGTAGTGCACCCCGTTGGCGGAGAACTCGCAGGCCGACCCGCGCACGCCCATGTAGCCGTTGGTCAGGGTCAGCAGCGTCTCCCGCCGGGCCTCCGTCACCGGGTCGAAGCCCTCGAAGACCAGCTTCCAGGGGTGGTCGCGGCGGGCGCCGAGGTCCAGCTCGCCCACGTCGTTGAGCACGGTCGTGGCGCCGGCCCGGAACAGGTCCCGGCGCTCGCCGTGCCGGCGGATCCCCACCACGGTGCCGAAGCCGCCCGCCGCGGCGGCCTGGACCCCGGACACGGCGTCCTCGATCACCACGGACCGGGCCGGGTCCACGCCCAGCATCCGGGCGCAGGTGAGGAACGTGTCCGGGGCGGGCTTGCCGGGCAGGCCGTGCTCGGCGGCGAAGTGCCCGTCCACGATGATGTCGAAGGAGTCCTGGAGCCCGGCCGCGGCGAGCACCGGGACGCTGTTGCGGCTGGCGGTCACGAGGCCCACCGGCACCCCGGCCGCCCGCAGCCGCTCGATGAGCGCCACGGTCTTCTCGAAGACCCGCACGCCCGTGACCTCCAGGGCCTCCTGGAAGTAGGTGTTCTTCAGCGCCGCCTGGCCCTGCACCGACCACGCCCCCGGGGTCTCGTCGCCCTCGGGCAGGCGGGCGCCGCGGGAGGCGAGCAGGGAGCGGATCCCGTCCTCGCGCCGCCGTCCGTCCACGTAGTGGCGGTAGTCGGCGTCCTCGTCGAAGGCCCGCCGGTCCACCGCCGCGCCCTCCACCGCCGGCTCGAGCCGGTCGTCGGCCAGGATCCCGTCGAAGAGCGTCTTCCAGGCCGCGGCGTGCACGGCGGCGGTGTCGGTGACCACGCCGTCCATGTCGAAGATCACGGCCTCGTGGGGGATGCGGAGCTGGTCGACGGGCTGCGAAGGACCGTCCGAGCCGCCGATGCGGGGCAGGGACGCGGTGAACGGGGCGGTGGGCAGAGCGTTCACGGGGGGTTCCTCCGGACGTGGGTGCGGCGTCCGCGGCCCCGGCGGAACCGCACGGAGAAACCCAGCACGCGGCACGCTACGGACCCCGGACGCGGCGTTGCGGGTTCGGCACGGGCTCGGCGCGGCCGTCCGTGCCGACGGTTCCTGACCAGTTCATTAAAGGGCCCCGGGGCGATCGGGGCAAGCCGCCACCGGCTCAGTCCGCCGCGAGGGGCAGGTGCACGGTGAAGCGCGTCGAGCCCGGCACGCTGCGCACCCGCACCCGGCCGTGGTGGGCCTGCACGATGGCCTCCACGATGGACAGCCCCAGCCCCACGCCCCCCGAGCCCCCGGCGCGGGCGTCGTCCTCCCGGGCGAAGCGGGAGAAGATGTGCTCCTGGAACGCGGCGCCGATGCCCGGTCCGTCGTCGGCCACCGTGAGCACCGCCTCGTGGCCGGGCCCGGTGCCCAACGAGGTGGTGACCGTAGTCCCCGCCGGCGTGTGCTGGTGGGCGTTGGACAGCAGGTTGATGAGCACCTGGCGCAGCTGGGCCGGGTCGCCCCGGACGACGACGGGCTCGTCGGGCAGCTCCAGCCGCCAGTCGTGGCCGGGCGCCGTGACCCGCCGGTCGCTGACGGTCTCGACGACCAGCTCCAGCAGGTCGACGTCCTCGGGCACCACGGGACGGCCCTCGTCCAGGCGGGCGAGCAGGAGCAGGTCCTCGACGAGCGCGGTCATCCGCGCGGACTCCGACTCCACCCGGGACAGCGAGCTGCGGCCCTGCTCGCTCATCGGCTCGGTGAGCCGGATCAGCTCGGCGTAGCCGCGGATGCTGGCCAGGGGGGTGCGCAGCTCGTGGCTGGCGTCGGCCACGAAGCGGCGCACCCGCGTCTCGCTGCGCTGCCGGGTGGCCAGGGCGTGGGCGACGTTGTCCAGCATCCGGGAGAAGGCGTGGCCGAGCCGGCCGACCTCGGTGTCCGGGTGGGCCGCCGGGGCGACCGCCGCCACCGGCAGGACCACCTCCCCGCGGTCGAGGTCGAGCTCCGAGACCCGGGTCGCGACGTCGGAGAGCCGCTCCACCGGGCGCAGCGTGCGGCGGATGACCACCAGGCCGAACAGCCCGGTGACGGCCAGGGCCCCCGTGGAGATCGCGGCGGTGCTCGCCCCGAACCGGCGCAGCGTCTGCTCCTTGTCCGCCAGCGGCAGCCCGGTCAGCACGAGCCCCCAGTCCCACGGGTCGTCGACCAGCAGCACCCGGTACCCGCCCACGGTCAGGTCCACGTCCAGGGGCCCCCACTGGGCGCCCCCGTCCTCGTCGGAGCGCGCGCCCAGCTCCTCGACGAGGGCCTCGATCCGCTCCCGGTCCTCGTCCCCGAGCCTGTGCCGGGAGCCGTCGGCCGCGAACAGTCCCGCGCGGACCACCTCGTCCTCCACGATCCGGGCGTTGAGCGTCCCGGCGCCCTGCGCGGGGACGTCCATCATGGACTCCAGCTCCTCCGAGGGCCCGGCGGAGGCCCGAACCCCGTACTCGATCGTGCGGTAGGAGGCGTCCCGGACCTGGCGGTCCAGCTGCTCGCCCAGGGACACGTTCAGGGCGGCGTGGCCCAGCACGCCGACCGCGGCGCAGGCGAGCGTCAGCAGCGCGAGCACCGTCAGCAGCAGCTTCGTGCGCAGCTGCAGCGCCCGGACCCGTCCCGTCCTGCTCATCCGGTGCTCACCTCGTGCCCGTTGCGTGCCGGCCCGCGCTCACTCGGCCGGCTTGAGCACGTAGCCGGCGCCGCGGACCGTGTGGATCATGGGGCTGCGGCCGGCGTCGATCTTCTTGCGCAGATAGGAGATGTAGAGCTCCACCACGTTGGTCTGGCCGCCGAAGTCGTAGCCCCACACCTGCTCGAGGATCTGGGCCTTGCTGAGCACCCGGCGCGCGTTCTCCATCAGGCAGCGCAGCAGGTCGAACTGGGTGGCGGTCAGGGTGATCTCCTCCCCGCCGCGGTGGACCTCCCGGGTGTCCGCGTTGAGCACGAGGTCGCCGACCACGAGCTCGGCGGCGTCCGGGTGGGCGATGCCGGAGCGCTGCACCAGGCGGTGCAGCCGCAGCAGCAGCTCCTCCATGTTGAACGGCTTCGTGACGTAGTCGTCCCCGCCCGCGGCCAGGCCCGTGATCCGGTCCTCCGTGCTGTCCTTGGCGGTGAGGAACAGGGCCGGGACGGCGGGGGCGAACGCTCGGATCCGCTCGAGCAGCTCGACCCCGGTGCCGCCGGGCAGCATGACGTCCAACACGAGCACGTCGGGGCGGAACCCGCGGGCCTCGGCCACCGCGGCGGCCCCGTCGTGGGCCGAGCGCACCTGCCAGCCGAGCATGGACAGTCCCATGGTGACCATCTGCGCGAGCAGCGGCTCGTCGTCGACGACGAGGGCGCGCACCGGGGCGCCGTCCGGGTGCCGCAGGCGCGGCAGATCGACGGCGGTGGGCCGCTGCACGGGCTCGGTCACGGCACTGCTCTCCTCACTGGACGGGACCTCGATACGACGGGGCCTCGAGGGGACGGGGCCCCCGGGGCGGGTTCTCCGGGAACGGGGCTCCACGGCCGGCGGGCGGCGGCCCGGCGGTCCGCGGAACGCCTCCAGCGTAGCTCCGCGGCCCCGGCGCACCGCGGTGCGCCGGGGCTTCACAGGCGGGGCACAGGAACGGGATAAGGCGCCCACATCCCGGTCTGCTGGACTGGGGCAGCGACGGGCCCCGGGCCCGGAGCCGGCGGGCAGGGGGCCCGCCGGCCCACCGCGAGAGGGGAACCACTGCCATGCCGCACACCCACCACCCGGCCGAGGACACCCCGGCCGGGCAGGTCCCGGCCCGCGGGCCCGCCCCGGCACGGGGCGCCGCACGGCGCCTGGTCGGGGTCGACGCGGCCCGCGGGATCGCCCTGCTCGGCATGATGTCCGTGCACATCCTGCCCTCCTGGGACCCGGAGACCTTCGAGGCGACCGCGCAGTGGACGGTCTTCTCCGGGCGCGCCGCGGCGCTCTTCGCCTTCCTCGCGGGAGTCGGACTGGCGTTCACCTCCGGCGGTCGCCGCGTGCACGAGGGCCGGCGCAGGACGGGGGACCGGGTGGGGCTGCTCGTGCGGGCGCTGCTCATCGCCGTCCTGGGCCTGCTCATCAACCAGACCTCCCCGGACGACCCGCCCGCCTACAACATCCTCGTCTACTACGGGGTCTTCTTCCTGCTGGCGATCCCGTTCCTGCACCTGTCCGCGCGCGCCCTGCTGGCCTGGGCCGCCGGGTTCGCGGTGCTCGGCCCCGTGCTGATCCACGCGCTGGGACCCGTCCTGCCCGGGTTCGACAGCTACAACCCGACCGTGGCCGACGTCCTCACCGCGCCGGGAACCACCCTGGCCCAGCTGCTGCTGACCGGTTCCTATCCGGCGCTGACGTACCTCGTGTACCTCCTGGCCGGTCTGGCCGTCGGCCGGCTGCCCCTGGCGGAGCGGCGCACCCAGCTGGGCCTGCTGGTGGGCGGCGCCGTGCTGGCGGCCGGCGCCGCGCTGGTCTCGTGGCTCCTGCTGCACCCTCTCGGCGGCATGGAGCGGCTGCTCGACGCGAGCCCGTTCCTGGGCCGGGAGGACGTCCAGGACATCCTCGTCTGGGGGCCGGACCCGGTGCTGCCCACGTCCACCTGGTGGTGGCTGGCGGTCGACGGACCGCACACCAACACCCCGCTCGCGCTGCTGGGCGGCGTGGGCACCGGCGCCCTCGCCCTGGGCCTGTGCCTGCTCCTCGCCCGCCGGGCGGAGGCCCTGCTCCTGCCGCTGGTCGCGGCCGGCTCGATGACCCTGACCCTCTACTCGGCCCACCTGCTCGCGCTGAACCTCGAGGTGCACTACGAGCAGCCCGTCCTGTGGTTCCTCGTGCAGGCCGCCGCGGCCGTCGGGTTCGCGGTCCTGTGGCGCCGGAGCCGGGGCCAGGGCCCCCTCGAGCGGGGCGTGAGCAGGGCCTCGCACGCCGCCCGCGGCCGGGTGCTCGGCGATCGCCTAAACTCGTAGGCGATCCACCCTGGTCCCCACCCGAGGAGCGGCATGTCCACGAGCTCGATCCAGTCCGTCACCAACCAGCCTCTCACCGAGGTCGACCCGGAGGTCGCGGCGGCCATCGCCGACGAGCTCGGACGCCAGCGCGGCACCCTCGAGATGATCGCCTCCGAGAACTTCGCCCCGCGCGCGGTGCTCGAGGCGCAGGGCTCGGTGCTGACGAACAAGTACGCCGAGGGCTACCCCGGCCGCCGCTACTACGGCGGCTGCGAGCACGTCGACGTCGTCGAGAACCTCGCCCGTGACCGCGCCACCGCGCTGTTCGGCGCCGAGCACGCCAACGTCCAGCCGCACTCGGGCGCCCAGGCGAACACCGCCGTGATGCAGGCCCTGATGCAGCCCGGCGACAAGCTCATGGGACTGTCCCTGGCCCACGGCGGCCACCTCACCCACGGCATGAAGCTCAACGTCTCCGGCAAGCTCTACGAGATCGCCGCCTACGAGGTCGACCCCGACAGCTACACGATCGACATGGACAGGGTCCGGGAGCAGGCTCTCGCCGAGCGGCCGCAGACCATCGTGGCCGGCTGGTCCGCCTACCCGCGCGAGCTCGACTTCGAGGCCTTCCGCTCCATCGCCGACGAGGTCGGCGCCAAGCTGTGGGTGGACATGGCCCACTTCGCCGGGCTCGTGGCCGCGGGCCTGCACGCCAACCCGGTCCCGCACTCCCACGTGGTGACCTCCACCGTGCACAAGACCCTCGCCGGTCCCCGCTCCGGGGTGATCCTCACCACCGGTGAGCTCAAGAAGAAGATCGACTCCGCCGTCTTCCCGGGCCAGCAGGGCGGCCCGCTGATGCACGCCATCGCGGGCAAGGCCGTGGCCTTCAAGATCGCCGCCACCGAGGAGTTCCGCGCGCGCCAGGAGCGCACCGTCGAGGGCGCCCGGATCCTGGCCGATCGGCTCACCGCCGCCGACGTCGCCGAGGCCGGGGTCTCCGTCCTGACCGGCGGCACCGACGTGCACCTGGTGCTGGTGGACCTGCGCAACTCGCAGCTCGACGGCAAGCAGGCCGAGGACCTCCTGCACGAGGCCGGGATCACCGTCAACCGCAACGCCGTGCCGTGGGACCCGCGCCCGCCGATGGTCACCTCCGGGCTGCGGATCGGCACTCCCGCCCTCGCCACCCGCGGCTTCGGCGCCCCCGAGTTCGAGGAGGTCGCCGAGATCATCGCGACCGCGCTCAAGCCCGGCGCGGACGTCGCCGCCCTGCGCGCGCGCGTGGACAAGCTCGCCACCGACTTCCCGCTCTACGACGGCCTCGAGGAGTGGTGAGCGTGGGCGCGCGCACCCTCGACGGGCGGGCCGCCTCCGCGGCCATCAAGGCCGAGCTCGCCCAGCGCGTGGCCGCGCTGGCGGAGCAGGGCGTCACCCCGGGCCTCGGCACGGTGCTCGTGGGCGACGACCCCGCCTCCCACTCCTACGTGGGCGGCAAGCACAAGGACTGCGCCGAGGTCGGGATCTCCTCGATCCGCCGCGAGCTGCCCGCCGACGTCTCCCAGGAGGACCTCGAAGCGGTCATCGACGAGCTCAACGCCGACCCGGCCTGCACCGGGTACATCGTCCAGCTGCCGCTGCCCGGCCACCTGGACACCAACGCGATCCTCGAGCGCGTCGACCCGGACAAGGACGCCGACGGGCTGCACCCGACCAACCTCGGCCGGCTCGTGCTCAACGTCTCCGACCCGATGGCCTCCCCGTTGCCCTGCACGCCCAACGGCATCGTGGAGCTGCTGCGCCGCCACGACGTGGACCTCGCCGGCCGGCACGTGCTCGTCGTCGGCCGCGGTGTGACCGTCGGGCGGCCCATGGGGCTGATCCTGACCCGCCGGGAGATCAACGCGACGGTCACCCTCGCCCACACCGGCACGAAGGACCTCGACGCGCTGCTGGCCCAGGCCGACGTCGTGGTGGCCGCCGCCGGGCGCCCGCACATGATCGGCGCGGACGCCTCAAGGACGGGGTCGTGCTGCTGGACGTGGGGGTCTCCCGCGTGGAGGACCCGGAGACGGGGAAGAAGCGGCTCACCGGCGACATCGACCCGGCGGCCGCCGCGAAGGCCTCCTGGATCTCGCCGAACCCCGGCGGCGTCGGCCCCATGACCCGGGCCATGCTGCTGCTCAACGTCGTGGAGGCCGCCGAGCGGCACGCCGGCGCCCGCTGAGCACCGGCCCCCGGCACCGGCCCCGGCGCCGGGAACGAGCGGTCGTTCCCGGCGCCGGGCCCGTTCCGGGCGGCCCCGGCGCCGGGAACCGGGCCTGCCGGGGCCGCCCGGTTCGTGGCCGGGCCGGGGATTTGAGACAATGGTGACCATGCGCTCCATCGGATCCTCCGCCACGTCCAGCCCGTCCGCCCCCGGGACCGGCAGCCGCACGAGCCTCTGGGGCACGGTCATCGGCCTGGCCGTGCTCGTGGTGATCTTCGTGGTGGCGCTGCTGCAGGCCGCGAACGCCAACTCGTGGCTCGGCTGGGCGCTCGCGGGCATCGCGCTCGGGTGGCTGCTGCTCGCCACGTGGGTGGTGCTCATGGTCCGCAAGGCCGCCCGCTTCGGCCGCCGGCAGGTCGAGGAGGCCCAGGAGCAGCTGCGGACCGGCTCCGGCCGCGCCCCCGCCGCCGCGCAGTCCGGCGCCACCCGCTCCATGCGGGACGAGAAGCTCTCCCACAGCTTCCAGATCGTCCTCGTCCAGTCCAAGGTGATCAAGCAGGAGCTCGCCGGGCTGCCGGCCGAGGGCGTGGACCGCGAGGCCCTGGACCGGGCCCTCGACACGATCGACATCACCGCCGGCAACGGGATGAGCATGCTCCGCCAGGAGCCGCTCAGCGGCACCGTCGTCGACTGACCCGCGGCCCGACCGTACCGTCATCCCCCCGATCGCCCCCACCGTCCCGAAGGCCAGGTGCCCCCGCATGTCCCGCTCCGAGAACGTCCTGCGCGTCGCCACCGTCAACGTCAACGGCATCCGCGCCGCCTACAAGCGCGGCATGGCCGACTGGCTCGCCGGGCGCGACGTCGACATCCTGTGCCTGCAGGAGGTCCGGGCGCCCGACCGGGTCGTCCGGGAGCTGCTCGACGAGCAGACCTGGGACGTCCACCACGCCGAGGCGGCGGACAAGGGCCGGGCCGGCGTGGCGGTCGCGACCCGCCGCGACGCCCGCGCCGGGACGCTGCTGCCGGTGGCCCGGCGGGACTCCATCGGCCACGAGCACTTCGCGGCCTCGGGGCGGTGGGTCGAGACCGACCACGCCCTCGCCGACGGCAGCACGCTCACCGTGGTCTCGGCCTACGTGCACTCCGGCGAGGTCGGCACCGTGCGCCAGGACGACAAGTACCGGTTCCTCGACGTCATGACCGAGCGGCTGCCGGAGCTGGCCCGCACGCGGGAGCACGTCCTCGTGGTGGGCGACCTCAACGTGGGGCACACCGAGCTCGACATCAAGAACTGGAAGGGCAACGTCAAGAACGCCGGGTTCCTGCCCGAGGAGCGGGCCTACTTCGACCGCTTCTTCGGTGAGCACGGGTACAAGGACGTCGCCCGGGAGCTGGCCGGACCCGTCCCCGGCCCGTACACGTGGTGGTCCTACCGCGGCAAGGCCTTCGACACCGACGCCGGGTGGCGCATCGACTACCACATGGCCACCCCGGGGCTGGCGGCCGCCGCCGTCTCCGCCGTGGTCGACCGCGCCCCCAGCTACGACACCCGCTTCTCCGACCACGCGCCCGTGGTGGTCGACTACCAGCTCTGACCCGCTCCGCCCCGCACTCCCGCCCCGCACTCCCGCGCCCACCCGGCGCCGGCCCGACCGAAGGACCCCACACCGTGACCGCTGCCCCCGCGCCGTTCGACGTCCGTTCCGCCTCCGGCAGGCCCCGTGTCGTGTCGGGGGTGCAGCCCTCCGCGGACTCGCTGCACCTGGGCAACTACGTGGGCGCGGTACGCAACTGGGTGGACATGCAGGACGACAACGAGTGCGTGTTCTTCGTCGCGGACCTGCACGCGGTGACCACGGACCAGGACCCCGCGACGCTGGCCCGGCGCACCCGCGTCACGGCCGCCCAGTACATCGCGGCGGGCATCGACCCGGAGCGCTCCACGCTGCTCGTGCAGTCCCACGTCCCCGAGCACGCCCAGCTGGCGTGGGCGCTGAACTGCATCACCGGTTTCGGGGAGGCCTCCCGGATGACCCAGTTCAAGGACAAGTCCGCCAAGCAGGGCGCCGAGAACGCCACCGTGGGACTGTTCGCCTACCCCGTGCTGATGGCCGCGGACATCCTGATCTACCAGGCGCACCAGGTCCCGGTCGGCGAGGACCAGCGCCAGCACCTCGAGCTGACCCGCAACCTGGCGCAGCGCTTCAACGCCCGGTACGGCGACACCTTCGTGGTCCCGGAGGCCAAGATCCTCGCGGAGTCGGCGAAGGTCTACGACCTGCAGAGCCCCACGGCCAAGATGTCCAAGTCCGCGGCCGCGGAGAGCGGGCTCCTCCGGCTGCTGGACCCGGCGAAGCAGAACGCCAAGAAGATCAAGTCCGCCGTCACCGACGACGGCACCGAGATCCGCTTCGACCGCGAGGCCAAGCCCGGGATCTCGAACCTGCTCACCATCTACTCCGCGCTGACGGCCCGCCCGGTGGACGAGATCGTCGCGGAGTACGAGGGCCGGATGTACGGGCACCTCAAGGTCGGTCTGGCGGAGGTGGTCACCGAGACGCTCGAGCCCATCCGCACCCGTGCCCTCGAGCTGCTGGACGACCCCGCCGAGCTGGACCGCATCCTGGCCCGCGGCGCCGAGAAGGGCCGGGAGCTCAGCGTGGCGACCCTGGCGTCGGTCTACGACCGGATGGGCTTCCTGAGCCGGGCCGGAGGGCTGGGCTAGGCTGGGTCCCGTCCTGTGAGGAGTTGACGTGATCCCAACGCACCAGTCTCCGACCATCCGCCCCGGCCAGGTCTACGCGGGCGTGGTCATCGAGCTGCCCGAGCCCGTGGGCCGGGAGCTGCAGGACTGGCGCGCGTCCTTCGGGGACCCGGCCTCCTACGCCGTGCCGGCGCACATCACCCTGATGATCGCCCCGCAGGCGGCGCACTGGGGCGAGGTCGTCGAGCGGGTGCGGTCCGTGGCCCGGCACTGGCGGCCGTTCCGCCTGGAGATCAACGGCACGGGCACGTTCCGTCCGGTGAGCCCGGTGGTCTACCTTCGCGTCCTCGAGGGCGCGCAGCAGTGCCGCGCCCTGCACGAAGCCCTGCACGAGGAGCAGCTGGTCTCCGCGTCCCCGTTCGAGTTCCACCCGCACGTCACCATCGCCCAGGCCGTGGGGGAGGACGACCTCGACCGCGCCCAGCAGGCGCTGCGGACCTACCGCGCCGGCTTCCTCGTGGACCGGATCGGCCTCTACGAGCTCGACGGCCGCGGCGTCTGGCGGATCCGCGAGGAGTTCCCCTTCACCGGGACCGACCGCGGCGGGCGCTGAGCCCCCGCCATGAGCACCAGCACGGGGCCCCGGCCCGGCCCGGCACCGGAGATGCCGCCCCGGGCGGTCGACCGGCACGGGCTGCGCCGGGAGGCGCTGCGCCAGGAGGCGCTGCTGCGCGAGCGGCGGGCCGCGGGCGCCGGCCCCCTGGCGCTGGCCGGGTCGGCGCTGGTGGTGGTGCTCTCGCGGTTCTTCACGCGTCTGCCGGTGCGGGTGGTGATGCACTACCTCTTCCACGGTGGCCCGCTCATGGCGGCCGGGCTGTCCTTCGTGCTGATCTTCGCCTCCACGTCCCTGCTGGTCGTGGGCTTCTCCGCGATCGGCATCTTCCTCGGCAACGACCCCGCGGTCCGGGACGCCGTGGTGCGGGCGGTCACCGAGCGGGTGCCCGGCCTGCTCAACACGGGCGACGGGGGAGTGGTGCCGCTGGCGCTGCTGGAGGACGCCCGGCCCTTCACCCTGGCCACGGTCATCGGCACCGCCGTCCTGTTCTTCGCCGGCTGGCGCTGGGTCTCCGGGGTGCGCCTGGCGTTCCGCCGGATCTTCGAGGTGCCGCCGGCGCAGGGCGTGCCGGTCGCGGCGGTGCCGCGCGACCTGCTGGGCCTGCTGGTGCTGGGGGTGCTGCTGGCCCTGTCGGTGGTGGCCAACAGCGCCGCGTCGGGGCTCCTGGGCTTCCTGCTGGACACCGCCGGCGAGCTGGGCTGGGGCCGGCAGCCCGAGTGGCTGCGCACCGGGCTGACGTGGGCGCTGAGCACCCTCCTCGTCGTGGTCCTGGACGCCCTGTTCGCCCTCGAGCTCGTGCGCGGCGTCGCGGGACTGCGGCTGACCCGCCGCGCCCTGCTCACCACGGTGCTCGCCGCCGCGGTCGGCAACTTCGCCCTGCGCTACGTGGGCGGCACGGTGATCTCCGGATTCACCGCCAACCCCTACCTGCTGTCCGTGGCCCTGGTGGTGGGGGTGCTCGTGTGGTTCTACCTGTTCAGCCAGGTCCTGCTGTTCTCCGCCGCGCTCGGGGCGATCGTGCAGGCGGACCAGCACGGCGGCCGGGTGCACCCTGCGGGGGAGGCCGTGGCCGTCACCGTGCTGCCGATGAGCTCGGTGCCCGGCCCCGCCCGCTGACCTGCCCGCTGACCTTTCCGTGGTCCGTGCCCGGTGGGCCGAGGCGTCGCCCGCAGGCGGCACGGAGGTGCCCACGGTGGGGGCTCCGCGACGACGACGGCGGCCCGCCCCGTCGCCGGGGCGGGCCGCCGTTCGGGGCCGTCGGGACGCTCACATGGAGCGGCTGAGGATGGCGTTCTTGACCTCGGAGATGGCCTTGGTGACCTGGATGCCGCGGGGACAGGCCTCGGTGCAGTTGAAGGTCGTGCGGCAGCGCCACACGCCCTCCTTGTCGTTGAGGATCTCCAGGCGCAGGTCCCCGGCGTCGTCGCGGGAGTCGAAGATGAACCGGTGCGCGTTGACGATGGCGGCCGGACCGAAGTACTGGCCGTCGGTCCAGAACACCGGGCAGGAGGACGTGCACGCGGCGCAGAGGATGCACTTGGTGGTGTCGTCGAAGCGCGCGCGGTCCTCCTGGGACTGGTAGCGCTCCATGGTCGGCTCGTTGCCGCCGGCCACGAGGAAGGGCATGATCTCGCGGTAGGACTGGAAGAACGGCTCCATGTCCACGATCAGGTCCTTCTCGCACGGCAGGCCCTTGATGGGCTCCACGGTGACGGGCTTGGACAGGTCCAGGTCCTTGAGCAGCACCTTGCAGGCGAGGCGGTTCTGGCCGTTGATGCGCATGGCGTCGGAGCCGCACACGCCGTGGGCGCAGGAGCGGCGGAAGGACAGCGAGCCGTCGATCTCCCACTTGACCTTGTGCAGGGCGTCCAGCACCCGGTCGGTGCCGTACATGGTGAGCTTGAACTCGTCCCAGCGCACCTCGTCGGACAGCTCGGGGTTGTAACGGCGGACCCGCATGGTGAGGTCGAACGTGGGGATCTCCTGGTTGCCCTGCTGCTCCTCGGGCAGGTCCACCTGCGAGGCGGGCTCACCGCCCTCGGCGTTCTCGGCGGCGGGGTCCACGGCCGCGGCCTCGGCCTCGTTGCGCTCGTCGACGGATCCGGCGTCCGCATCGGTCTTGTAGCCCGCGCGGTCGTCCTGGTCGTGGCCCGGCGCGTGGCCGTGCTCGGGAGCCCGGTCCTGCGGGTCGTCGTTGCGCCCGTCCTCGGGTCGGTCGGGAGTGTGTGCGGTGGACATCAGTACTTACGCTCCATGGGCTCGTAGCGGGTGAAGATGACGGGCTTCGTCTCCTGCCGGATGCCCCCGGTGGGGGAGGAGGGGTCGAGGTAGACCATCGAGTGCTTCATGAAGTTCTCGTCGTCGCGCTCCGGGAAGTCCTCCCGGAAGTGGCCGCCGCGGGACTCGTTGCGGTGCAGCGCCGCGACCGTCATGACCTTGGCCAGCTGCAGCAGGAAGCCGAGCTCCACGGCCTCGAGCAGGTCCAGGTTGAAGCGCCTGCCCTTGTCCTGGATCGAGATGTTCGCGTAGCGGGCCTCGAGGGCGGCGATGTCGTCCAGCGCCGTCTGCAGGGTCTCCGCGGTGCGGAACACCTGGACGTTGAGGTCCATGGTGTCCTGCAGGTCCTTGCGGATCGCGGCGACCTTCTCGGTGCCGGTGCCGTTGCGGGCGTTGTCGAGCAGCGCCTCGGTGCTCTCCAGGGCGGTGTCCGGGACGGGCACGAACTCGGCCTGCTGGGCGTACTCGGCCGCGTAGATCCCGGCCCGCTTGCCGAACACGTTGATGTCCAGCAGCGAGTTGGTGCCCAGGCGGTTGGAGCCGTGCACGGACACGCAGGCCACCTCGCCGGCGGCGTACAGGCCCGGGACCACGGTCTCGTTGTCCTGCAGCACCTCGGCCTTGATGTTGGTCGGGATCCCGCCCATCGCGTAGTGGCACGTGGGGAACACCGGGACCGGCTCGGTGTAGGGCTCCACGCCCAGGTAGGTCCGGGCGAACTCCGTGATGTCGGGCAGCTTCGCGTCGATGTGCGCCGGCTCCAGGTGGGTGAGGTCGAGCAGGACGTAGTCCTTGTTGGGCCCGGCCCCACGGCCCTCGCGCACCTCGTTGGCCATCGAGCGGGCCACGATGTCGCGGGGGGCGAGGTCCTTGATGGTGGGGGCGTAGCGCTCCATGAACCGCTCGCCGTCGGCGTTGCGCAGGATCCCGCCCTCGCCGCGGGCGGCCTCGGAGACCAGGATGCCCAGGCCGGCCAGGCCGGTCGGGTGGAACTGGATGAACTCCATGTCCTCCAGCGGCAGGCCGTTGCGGAACGCGATGGCCATGCCGTCGCCGGTGAGGGTGTGCGCGTTGGAGGTGGTCTTGTAGACCTTGCCCGCCCCGCCGGAGGCGAAGACCACGGACTTCGCCTGGAAGACGTGCAGCTCGCCGGTGGCCAGCTCGTAGGAGACCACGCCCGCCACGCGTCGCTGACCGTCGACCTCGGTCATCACCAGGTCCAGGACGTAGTACTCGTTGAAGAACTCCACGTTGTGCTTGATGCAGTTCTGGTAGAGCGTCTGGAGGATCATGTGCCCGGTGCGGTCCGCGGCGTAGCAGGCCCGGCGCACGGGGGCCTTGCCGTGGTCGCGGGTGTGGCCGCCGAAGCGGCGCTGGTCGATCTTGCCCTCGGGGGTGCGGTTGAAGGGCAGCCCCATCTTCTCCAGGTCCAGGACCGCGTCGATGGCCTCCTTGGCCATGACCTCCGCGGCGTCCTGGTCTACGAGGTAGTCACCACCCTTGATGGTGTCGAACGTGTGCCACTCCCAGTTGTCCTCCTCCACGTTGGCGAGTGCTGCGCACATGCCGCCCTGCGCCGCGCCGGTGTGGGAGCGGGTGGGGTACAGCTTGGTGAGTACGGCAGTACGAGAGCGCTGGCCGGCCTCGATCGCGGCGCGCATACCGGCACCACCGGCACCGATGATGACCACGTCGTACTTGTGAACCTGCATACCGGTTGTTCTTTCTGTTGGGTGTTCAGGAGGTGTTCTGGGGTCCGGTCGCCTGCGGCCGGACGGCGCGGACGGCCCGCCGGGGAGCGGGCCGTCCGCGCGAGAGGTCTCAGCCCGCGGTGCAGAAGGAGGCCAGCAGGGCCGGGTCCGCGCCGGCGGGGCAGGGCTCGAAGGTGAAGATCACCAGGGTGCCCAGCAGGATGACGAAGGCGGAGGTGGTGAAGAGGAAGACCTTCAGCCAGAACCGGGTGCGGTCCTTCTCGGCGTAGTCGTCGATGATCACGCGCAGGCCGTTGGTGCCGTGCAGCATCGCGAGCCACAGCAGGAGCATGTCGAAGACCTGCCAGAACGGGCTGGCCCACTTGCCGGCCACGAACGCGAAGTCCACGGCCTCGACCCCGCCTTCGGGGGAGACGAGGTTGACCCACAGGTGGACGAAGACCAGCACGAGCAGGACCACGCCGGAGAAGCGCATGAACAGCCACGCGAACATCTCGAAGTTGTTGCGACGGGAGGAGGAGCGGTTGTACTTGACGCCGTTGACCTCGAGGTCCTTGCTCCGGGGGACCGAGATGCTTGCCTTGAGCGGAGTGCTCATTGTTTAACCCCCGAAGATGGAGAGGTGGAAGATGTTGGACAGGTGCCGGACCAGGAACGGGACCATCACCACGAGCCAGAGCACGAGGACGCCCCAGAGCATCTGCTTCTGGTAGCGGGTGCCCTGCGACCAGAAGTCCACGAGGATGATGCGCAGGCCGTTGAAGGCGTGGTAGACGATGGCCGCCACGAGGCCGGCCTCGCCGAGGCCCATGACCGGGTTCTTGTAGGTCTCCATGACCGCGTTGTAGGCCTCGGGCGAGACCCGCACGAGCGCGGTGTCCAGGACGTGGACCAGAAGAAAGAAGAAGATGGCCACGCCGGTGATGCGGTGGGCGACCCAGGACCACTGGCCATGGGCCTGGCCGCGGTACAAGGTGCCCTTGGATGTCTTCGCCACTGAAAAACCTCCCTGAGTCGCTCGCCGTCGTGCGCTCTTGAAAACCGGGAATTCGCACTGCGCACGACGTGAGCGGAGCCCTCCGGCTCTGTGTCGGATGTTGCGCGAGTTCCTTTCCACGATACCAGCACGGACGCCGTTTACTGACAGCCTGTCCCCCGCCAGGACACGGATCTCGCCGTGGGCGGACGTCGTTTTCCGTGCCGCCCGTCCCGGCGTCGTATGGTGATCCGTGTGACCTCTCCCCTCGCGCACTTCCACCCCTTCATCCCGGCCGGAGGGGTCGGCTCCCGGCTCTGGCCGCTGTCCCGGGCCGACGCCCCGAAGTTCCTGCTGGACCTCACCGGATCCGGCTCGTCGCTGCTGCGGGCCACCTACGACCGGCTGGCCGGGCTCAGCGGCGGCCGCGTGATGGTCGTCACCGGACGCACCCACGCCCCCGCGGTCTGCCGGCAGCTGCCGGAGCTGTCCCCGGGGGACCTCGTGCTCGAGCCGTCCCCCAAGGACTCGGCGGCGGCCATCGGCCTCGCCTGCATGCTGATCGCCCGGCAGGACCCGGACGCGATCGTCGGCTCCTTCGCGGCCGACCACGTGATCGAGCCCGCCGAGGCGTTCCAGGACGTGGTCCGGGAGGCGGTGGCGGCGGCGGCCTCGGGCCGGATCGTGACCATCGGCATCCCGCCGAGCTCCCCGGCCACCGGCTTCGGCTACATCCGCGCCGGCACGCAGCTGGGCCTCGAGGGCGCCCCGCACGCCCTGCAGGTCGAGCAGTTCGTGGAGAAGCCGGACGAGGCCACCGCGCGCGCCTACGTGCACAGCGGCAACTACACGTGGAACGCCGGCATGTTCGTGGCCCCCGCCTCGCTGATGCTGCGCCACCTCGCCGCCAGCGAGCCCGCGCTGCACGCCGGGCTGGCCGAGATCGCCGACGCGTGGGGCACGCCCGCGCAGGACGAGGTGGTCGACCGGGTCTGGCCGGGTCTGCCGAAGACCGCCATCGACTACGCCGTGGCCGAGCCCGCGGCCGCGGCCGGGGACGTCGCGATGGTGCCCGCGACCTTCACCTGGGACGACGTGGGCGACTTCGCCGCGATCAGCAGGCTCAACCACGTCGACCCGCAGGGGGACCCGCACGTGACCGTGCTGGGCGACAACAGCCGGGTGCTCGCCGACAGCTCCACGGGCATCGTCGTCTCCGACACGGGCCGGATGATCGCGCTGATCGGCGTGGAGGACATCGTCGTCGTCGACACCCCCGACGCGCTGCTGGTGACCACGCAGGAGCACGCCCAGCGGGTCAAGGACGCGGTGGCCTCGCTCAAGCAGAGCGGCAACACGGACGTGCTGTGAGCGTCCCGGGCCGCGCGCGGCCCGGAGTACCCTGGACAGATGCCTGACGCGCCATCTCCCGCCGCGGCCCTGGAGGCCGGCCTCCCGCCGGCCATCGGCCCCCTCCTCAAGCGGTTCCTGCCGGACCTGATCGCCTTCCGGCGCGACCTGCACCGGCACCCGGAGCTGTCCTACCAGGAGTTCCGCACCACCGACCGGATCGTCGCCGCCCTGGAGAACATGGGCCTGAGCCCCGTGCGGCTCACCGACACCGGCTGCTACGTGGACATCGGCCACGGGCCGCTGGCCGTGGGCCTGCGCGCGGACATCGACGCGCTGCCCATCCAGGAGGCGACGGGCCTGGACTACTCCTCCGCCAACGACGGCGTGGCCCACTCCTGCGGCCACGACATCCACGCGACCGTGATGGTGGGCGTGGCCAAGGTGCTCGCGGACCTGCACCGCACCGCGCACATCGCCGGCACCGTGCGGATCGTCTTCCAGCCCGCCGAGGAGCAGCTGCCCGGCGGCGCGCTCACGGTGATCCGCCAGGGCGCGCTGGAGGGCGTGCCGCGCATGTTCGCGCTGCACTGCGAGCCCAAGGTCGACGTGGGGCAGGTCGGGACCCGGATCGGGGCGATCACCTCCGCCTCGGACACCGTGCGGATCGAGTTCACCGGCCGCGGCGGGCACACCTCCCGCCCGCACCTGACGCAGGACCTCGTCTACGCGATGGCCCAGATCGCCGTCAACGTCCCCGCCGTGCTCTCCCGGCGGATCGACGTCCGCTCCGGGGTCGCGGTGGTCTGGGGGCAGATGCACGCCGGTGTGGCGCCCAACGCCATCCCCGCCACGGGGTTCATGTCCGGGACCATGCGCTGCCTCGACGCCGACGCCTGGCACCGGGCCGGCAGGCTGCTCGACGAGGTCGTGCACCAGGTCGCGGCGCCCTACGGGGTCGACGTGGAACTGGAGCACATCCGCGGCGTGCCTCCCGTGGTCAACGGGGAGACCGAGACCACCATCATCGAGAACGCCGCCCGCGCGGAGCTCGGCGAGGACGCCGTGGTCCTGGTGCACCAGTCGATGGGCGGGGAGGACTTCGCGTGGTTCCTCCAGGAGGTCCCCGGGGCGATGATGCGCCTGGGCACCCGGACCCGGGGCGGGCACACCTACGACCTGCACCAGTCGGACTACGTGGCCGACGAGGCGGCCATCGGCTGCGGCGTCCAGGTCATGGCCAACACCGCCCTGCGGGCCATCCGGCTGCGCTCCCGGGAGACGCGCCCCGACGTCACGACGAATTAACGCCAGCCTCCGTCCACCGCGCCTACCCGTGGGTAGAATGACACCACGTCACGCCACACCGCGTGGACGGGACCCGCTGCCCGCGGCCGGGTCACGCCTGTCTCCTGGAGGAACCATGACCTTCTCGCCCCGGACGTCCCGAGGACCCCGCCCGCTCTCCGCCGCCGCGCTGCTCGGCGTCTCCGCCCTGGTCCTCGCCGGCTGCGGGGCCGCGCCCGAGGAGGGCGGTGAGGCGCAGGAGCAGGCCAGCGACTTCACCGGCTGCATCGTCTCGGACTCCGGGGGCTTCCAGGACCGCTCGTTCAACCAGAACTCCTACGAGGGCCTGCAGGCCGCGCAGGAGTCCATGGGCATCGAGATCCAGCAGGCGGAGTCCCAGGCCGAGACGGACTTCGTGCCCAACCTCAACTCCATGGTCCAGCAGGGCTGCGACCTGACCGTCGCCGTGGGCTTCCTCCTCGCCGACGCGACCCGTGAGGCCGCCGAGGCCAACCCGGAGTCGAACTTCGCGATCGTGGACGACGCCTCGATCGAGCTCGACAACGTCAAGCCGCTGGTCTACAACACCGCCGAGGCCGCGTTCCTCGCCGGCTACGTCGCGGCCGGCACCACCCAGACCGGCAAGGTCGCGGCCTACGGCGGCATGGACATCCCCACCGTGACGGTGTTCATGGACGGCTTCGCCGACGGCGTCGCCCACTACAACGAGACCAAGGGCGAGAACGTCGAGCTGCTGGGCTGGAACAAGGACGCCCAGGACGGCACCTTCGTCAACAGCTTCACCGACACCTCCGCGGCGAAGACCACCACGCAGAACTTCATCAACGAGGGCGCGGACATCATCATGCCCGTGGCGGGCCAGGCGGCGCTGGGCACCCTCGACGCCGTGGTCGCCGCCAACGACGGCGGCGACGAGGTCCGCTTCGTGTGGGTCGACGCCGACGGCTACGAGACGCTGGACCAGGGCCAGCAGTACCAGCTCACCTCCGTGCTCAAGCAGATGAGCACCTCCGTGCAGGACGTCGTCGAGAACTCGGCGGAGGGCGAGTTCAGCAACGAGCCCTACATCGGCACCCTCGAGAACGGCGGGGTGGGCATCGCGCCCTACCACGACCAGGAGGAGGCCGTGGGCGAGGAGCTCGCCGCCGAGGTCGAGCAGCTCCAGCAGGACATCATCGACGGCACCGTCACCGTCGAGTCCGAGAACTCGCCGCAGGCCTGATCCCGGACGTCGGCGACCACCGCACCCACCGCCGCCAGCACGGCTCCCCGGCCGCAGCTGGCGGCGGTGGCGTGCCCGCCCGGGGCCGCGCACGGCCCAGGAGGAGGACCACCATGAAGCTCGAGCTGCAGTCCATCACCAAGCGGTTCGGTGCCTTCGCGGCCAACGAGGACATCGACCTCGTCGTCGAGCCCGGGCAGATCCACTGCCTGCTCGGGGAGAACGGGGCCGGCAAGTCGACCCTGATGAACGTCCTGTACGGGCTCTACCGGCCCACCGCGGGGCGGATTCTCGTGGACGGCACCGAGGTGTCCTTCAAGGGCCCCGGCGACGCCATGGCCGCCGGCATCGGCATGGTGCACCAGCACTTCATGCTCGTGCCCGTGTTCACGGTCGCCGAGAACGTCGCCCTGGGGGCGGAGAGCACGAAGGGCGCGGCCCTGGACCTGGAGACCACCCGCCGCCGGATCCGGGAGATCTCCGACCGCTACGGCTTCCACGTGGACCCGGACGCCGTCGTGGAGGACCTGCCCGTGGGCGTCCAGCAGCGCGTCGAGATCATCAAGGCCCTCGTGCGGGAGGCCCAGGTGCTGATCCTCGACGAGCCCACCGCCGTGCTCACCCCGCGCGAGACCGACGAGCTGCTCGAGATCATGCGCCAGCTGCGCGGCTCGGGGCGCTCGATCCTGTTCATCTCGCACAAGCTGCGCGAGGTCAAGGAGATCTCCGACGTGATCACCGTGGTCCGCCGCGGCCGCGTGGTGGGGCAGACCTCCCCGGAGGCCTCGACCTCCGAGCTCGCCGCGCTGATGGTGGGCCGCGACGTCTCCCTCACGGTGGCCAAGGGGCAGGCCGAACCGGGGGAGCGCGCCCTCGAGGTCAGCGGTCTCACCGTGGTCGGCGACAACGGCGTGAAGCTGCTCGACGACGTCAGCTTCGACGTGGCCCGCGGGGAGATCCTCGCGGTGGCCGGTGTGCAGGGCAACGGCCAGACCGAGCTCGCCGAGGCGATCCTGGGCCTGCGGGAGCGGGCCACCGGCTCGATCCGGCTGGGCGGCGCGGAGCTGCTGGGCCGGTCGGTGCGCCAGGTGCTGGAGTCCGGCGTGGGGTTCGTCCCCGAGGACCGCTCCACGGACGGGCTCGTGGGGCCCTTCACCGTGGCCGAGAACCTGGTCATGGACCTCTACGGCGACGACCGCTTCTCCCACGGGCCCTCCCTGCGCCTGGGCGAGATCCAGACCAACGCCCGCCGCGCCGTCGAGGAGTTCGACGTGCGGACCCCGTCGGTGGACGCCCCGGTGCAGACGCTCTCCGGCGGCAACCAGCAGAAGGTCGTGATCGCCCGGGAGCTGTCCCGGCCCCTCGAGCTCTTCCTCGCCTCCCAGCCCACCCGCGGGGTGGACGTCGGGTCGATCGAGTTCATCCACGAGCAGATCGTCGCCGAGCGGGACAAGGGCGTGCCCGTGCTCATCGTCTCCACCGAGCTCGACGAGGTCTACGCGCTCGCGGACCGCATCGCAGTGTTCTTCCACGGCCGCATCATGGGCATCGTCGGCCCCGACACCCCGCGGGACGTCCTGGGCCAGATGATGGCCGGGGCCACCGCCGAGGAGGCCCGCGCCTCCGCCGCCCCGCACACCGCCCCGCACACGAAGGAGCAGGCATGAGCGCCACCGGAGCGGCCCCCGCGGTCGCCGAGCAGCAGAGCGTGCCGCCGCCCACGGCCACCACCCCCGACGCCCCGCGGCGCACCTGGCTGGGCTCGGCGCTGCAGTCGGTGCTCGCGATCGTCGCGGCCCTGGTGCTGGGCGGGCTGCTGATCGCCGTGACCGACGAGCGCGTCGCCGACGCCGCGGGCTACTTCTTCGCCCGCCCCGGGGACACCCTCGCCGCGATGTGGGCCGCAGCGTCCTCCGCCTACGAGGCGATGTTCTACGGCGCCGTCTACAACCCCAGCGGCACGACCTTCGCCCAGCGGATCTACCCGCTCACCGAGACCCTCACCGTGGCCACCCCGCTGATCCTCGCCGGTCTCGGCGTGGCCGTGGCCTTCCGGGCGGGGCTGTTCAACATCGGCGCCCAGGGCCAGCTGCTGATCGGTGCGGCCCTCGCCGCGTGGGTGGGCTTCGCCTGGCAGCTGCCGGTGGGCGTGCACCTGCTCGCCGTGGTCCTCGCCGGCGCCCTGGGCGGGGCCCTGTGGGGCGGGATCGTCGGGCTGCTCAAGGCCCGCACCGGCGCCCACGAGGTGATCCTCACGATCATGCTCAACTACATCGCGCTGAACCTGGTCGCCTACCTGCTGACCCGGCCCGCGTTCCTGCGCCCCGGCTCCTCGAACCCGATCAGCCCGCAGGTCGCCGAGACCGCGATGTTCCCGCGGCTGCTGGGGGAGCAGTTCCGCCTGCACTGGGGCTTCGTGCTCGCGGTCCTCGCCACGGTGTTCGTGGCGTGGCTGCTCCACCGCTCCACGGTGGGCTTCGAGCTGCGCGCCGTGGGCGCCAACCCGCGCGCGGCCCGCACCGCCGGCATCTCCGTCACGCGCGGCTACGTCGTCGTCATGCTGCTCGCGGGCGCACTGGCCGGCCTCGCGGGCGTCGCGCAGATCGCCGGCACCGAGCGGGCGCTGACCTCCGGGATCGCCGCGTCCTTCGGCTTCGACGCGATCACGGTGGCCCTGCTGGGCCGATCCAGGCCGTGGGGGACCTTCTTCGCCGGCCTGCTCTACGGCGCCTTCCGCGCCGGGGGCGTCACGATGCAGTCGATGACCGGCACGAACATCGACATCGTGCTGGTCGTGCAGTCGCTGATCGTGCTGTTCATCGCCCTGCCGCCGCTGCTGAGGACCGGCCAGGACCGGGTCCGCCGCCGGCGCGGACGGGGCACCACCACCATCGCCACCGAGGGGGCCCGGGCATGAGCTCGCAGGAACCGACACCGCAGCCCGAGAGCGCCCCGTGGGCCGGCGGCAGCACCGCCACCACCGCCGCTGACACCGCCACCGCGCCGGCCGAGGCCGAGCTGTCCACGGCGGCGGCCAACGAGGTCGTGGGCGTGACCAGCTGGCGCACCCCCGTGGTCCTGGCCCTGCTGAGCGCCGTGGCCCTCGTCCTGTTCGCGCTCAACGCCCCGGACACCCGGGTCGCCTTCCGCGTCTCCGAGGACGGCGACCTCTTCCGCGTGCCGGACCTCGCGGTCAACGGCGTGGTGTGGGGCTGGCTCACCGTGGTCGTGCTCCTCGCCCTGACGGCCCTGGCCTTCGTGCGCGCCCGGGCCCGGGCGCAGCTGCCGCGCTGGGCGGTGCTGGTGTTCGGCTTCTTCTTCGTCAGCGGCTTCCTCGTGTGGGTCGTGGGCAGCTCGCGCACCCCGGACGTGTCCCTCTCGGGCCTGCTGGCCGGGTCCGTGGCCCTGGCCATCCCGCTGATCTTCGGCTCCCTGGGCGGACTGCTGTGCGAGCGCTCCGGGGTCGTGAACATCGCGATCGAGGGCCAGCTGCTGTTCGGCGCCTTCTCCGCGGCCGTGGCCGGGTCCCTGTCCGGCAGCGCCTGGGTGGGTCTGCTGGCCGCCGTGGTCGGCGCGGCCCTGGTCTCCCTGGTCCTCGCCGTCTTCTCGATCACCTACAAGGTCAACCAGGTGATCGTGGGCGTGGTGCTCAACGTGCTGGTCTCCGGGCTGACCGGCTTCCTCTTCGCCACGGTCCTGGAGACCAACGCGAGCGTGTTCAACTCCCCGCCGCGGCTGCCGCGCATCGCCGTGCCCGTGCTCTCCGAGATCCCCGTGGTCGGCCCCATCCTCTTCGACCAGTCCGTGATCGGGTACCTGATGTACGTGGCGGTGGCCGTGGTGTGGTTCGCCCTCTACCGCACCCGCTGGGGACTGCGCACCCGCGCGGTGGGCGAGCACCCCAAGGCCGCGGACACCCTGGGCGTGAAGGTCAACGCGCTGCGCTTCCGCAACGTGCTGCTCGGCGGTATGGTCGCCGGTGTCGGCGGGGCGTTCTACACCCTGGTCTCCGTCTCCGCGTTCACCCGGGACATGACCTCCGGTGCGGGGTACATCGCCCTGGCCGCGCTGATCTTCGGCCGGTGGAACCCCATCGGGGCGCTGCTCGCGTCGCTGCTGTTCGGCTTCGCGTCCAACCTCCAGTCGATCCTGTCCTTCCTGGGCACCCCGGTGCCCAGCCAGTTCCTGGCGATGCTCCCGTACGTCGTGACGATCCTGGCGGTGGCCGGGCTCGTCGGCGCCTCCCGCGCCCCGGCGGCCTCGGGCCAGCCCTACACCAAGGAGTGAGCCCATCGTGACCGAGCACCAGCCCCCGGCGGGGACCGCAGCCGAGCACGGCGCCCCGGAGGACGCCGTGGACTGGGCGCGTCTGCTCGCGGCCGCCGTCGCCGCCCGCGAGCACGCCTACGTCCCGTACTCGCGCTTCCCCGTGGGCGCGGCCGCCCTGACCGAGGACGGGCGGGTGGTCTCCGGGTGCAACGTGGAGAACGCCTCCTACGGTCTGACGCTGTGCGCGGAGTGCTCCCTGGTCTCGGCCCTGCACATGTCCGGCGGCGGCCGGCTCGCCGCCTTCGTCTGCGTGGACGCCGGCGGCGACGTCCTGATGCCCTGCGGGCGCTGTCGTCAGCTGCTGTACGAGCACCGCGCGCCCGGTCTGCGGCTGCTCACCGTCTCCGGGGTGCGGACCATGGCCGAGGTCCTGCCCGACGCCTTCGGCCCCGAGCACCTCTGACGGGTCGCGGGCGCCTCCGACGAGTCCTCCGGCGGTCCTCCGCCGCCGCACCGCACCTCCTCCCGAAAGGACCCCTCATGACCGAGCAGTTCGACGCCGTCGACGTCATCCGCACCAAGCGCGACGGCGAGGCGCTCTCGCCCGCACAGATCGCGTGGGTGGTGGACGCCTACACCCGCGGGGCCGTGGCGGAGGAGCAGATGAGCGCGCTGGCCATGGCGATCTTCCTGCGCGGCATGGACCGGGACGAGATCGCGGGCTGGACCCGGGCGATGATCGCCTCGGGGGAGCGGATGGACTTCTCGCAGCTCGTGCGCTCCGGGGCCCGCTCGGCGACCAGCGACAAGCACTCGACCGGCGGGGTGGGGGACAAGATCACGCTGCCGCTGGCCCCGCTCGTGGCGGTCTACGGGGTGGCCGTCCCGCAGCTGTCGGGCCGCGGGCTCGGCCACACCGGCGGCACCCTGGACAAGCTCGAGTCGATCCCCGGGTGGCGCGCCGCGCTGACCAACGCGGAGATGATGGACCAGCTGCGCGACGTCGGCGCCGTGATCTGCGCCGCCGGCTCCGGCCTGGCCCCGGCCGACAAGAAGCTCTACGCGCTGCGTGACGTCACCGGCACGGTGGAGTCCATCCCGCTCATCGCGTCCTCCATCATGTCCAAGAAGATCGCCGAGGGCACCCAGTCCCTGGTGCTCGACGTCAAGGTCGGCTCCGGCGCGTTCATGAAGGACCTCGCGTCCGCCCGCGAGCTGGCCCGCACCATGGTGGACCTCGGCACGGACGCCGGCGTCACGACCACCGCGCTGCTCACCGACATGTCCACGCCACTGGGCCTGGCGGTCGGCAACGCCGTGGAGGTCCAGGAGTCCGTGGACGTGCTCGCCGGGGGAGGCCCGGCCGACGTCGTGGAGCTCACCGTGGCGCTCGCCGCGGAGATGCTCGCCGCCTCCGGGATCCCCGACGCCGACCCCGCGGAGGCCCTGCGGGACGGCCGGGCGATGGACGTGTGGCGGGCGATGATCTCCGCCCAGGGCGGGGACCCCGACGCCCCGCTGCCGCAGGCCCGGGAGTCCGAGACCGTCACGGCCGAGGCCGACGGGGTGCTCACGGAGCTCGACGCCTACAAGGTCGGGCTGGCCTCATGGCGTCTCGGCGCGGGCCGGGCCCGCCGGGAGGACCCGGTCCAGGCCGGGGCCGGAGTCCTGCTGCACGCCAAGCCGGGCGACCCCGTCCGGGCGGGCCAGCCGCTGCTGACGCTGCGCACCGACACCCCCGAGCGCTTCGCCCGGGCCCGGGAGGCCCTCGAGGGCGCCGCCGTGGTCCTGCCCTCGGCCCCGGAGGACCGTGCGGCCCGCGGGGTGGTCCTCGAGACCGTGCGCTGAGACCGCCGGGAGGGGGCCCGCGGGCGCGCCTATACTGCGGAGAGAACCAGCGCGAAACGAGAACCGAGGGCGTGCGCACACGCTCAGAAGGGTGGGTCCAGTTGGGTCTGCGAGGCATTTTCCGGAAGAACAGCGGTGACGGCAGGTCGCAGGAGACGGCCCCGGAGGGCCGCCCGGCCGCTCCGCCCGCCGGGCAGACCGGTCCCGGCGACGCCGAGGGGCGAGCGGGCGCACCCGTGAGCCCGGGCCGGGAGCACGAGGCGCCCGGGGCCGGGGAGGCCCGTCCGGTGCCGCCGGAGGGGCCGCTGGCCGTTCTCGTGGAGCGGCTGACCTCCCGCGGTGCCGACCGCGCCGTGCTCACCCTGGTCCAGCGCGGCAACACCATGACGCACCAGACGGAGCAGTCCGTGGGGGACGTGGCCCCGTCCGTGGAGTCGGGCACCGTGGACCAGGACTCGCCGCTCTTCGACCCGGTCGCCGACCTCTACAGCGAGGCCATGTCCTCCCCCCGGGGCGCGTGGCAGAGCGCCCGCATCGAGGTGGGCCCGGAGCAGGACGGGGTCCGTCCCGTCGTGACGACCTACGGGTTCGCCGACGGCGCCGAGGACGTGCAGACCTGGCGGTCGGGCCGTCCGACCCCGGCGCCCCCGGCGAGCGCCGTGGGGACGGACGGCGACGAGCGTCCCGGTGACCGGGCCGCCGCGGACGCCCCGGCGCCCGAGCAGCGCCCCGACGAGCAGCGCCCCGACGAGCGGTGGACCGAGGAGCCCGGGGACCGCTCCGGGACCGGCGCCGCGGAGGCCGCGGCGCGGGACGCCGAGGCCTTGGACAGCGATGCGACGGCGGACGCCCCGCCCGCTCCCGGGACCGGCGGCACGCCGGTCATCACCGAGGTCGACGGGCCCACCGGCTCCTCCGCCGGGCGGACCGCGCCGGGGACCGCGCCCGGGAGCGACGACGCCCAGCGCGTCCCCGACCACGTCGACCACGAGGAGTGGCACGAGGACGTCGAGCCGCCGGCCCCCACGGGCGCCGGCGCCGCCGCTGCCGCCGCGGTCGCGGCCGGCACCGCGGCCGGCGAGGACCAGGACTCCTCCGCGCCGGAGACCGCCGTCTCCACCGACGTCTCCCCGTCCTACCGCGCCCCGTCCGGGGCCACGGACCGCCCCTCGCAGGACGCCCTCGCCGAGGGCAACCTCGTGCTCAAGGAGGCCGACGTGCTGCGCCGGCTCGCGGCCGCCCAGCGGCGCCTGTTCGGCCCGGACGGCACCGCCATGGACGTCTCCACCGTCCTGGTGCGCATCCGTGCCCTGGGCACCTACTACGACGCCCTCACGCACGTGCGCAAGAACGGCTTCTGGGACCAGCGCCGCACCTTCGACCTGGTCCCCGAGGACCTGCTGCACGTGCAGGAGTTCAAGGACGAGTCCTACGTGGAGGGCACCGGCGCTCCGCTGGCCATGATGTTCCGCTTCCGCCCGGGCATCCCCCCGGAGGTGTCCTTCGACTACGCGGACGAGGAGGCCTTCGTGCGCTACGAGGAGCGGCTGCCCGCGCAGAACTACCTCGAGGAGCTGCGCATGTACCCGCGGACCGGGGCGAACATCCCGCAGCACATGAACGAGGCCCTGCAGGACTGGAACTACTGAGCCCGTGATGCTGACGTCCGCCGAACGCGGTCCGGCCCGTGTGCCGGACCGCCTGCTCCGCGACCTGCCCAAGGTCTGCCTGCACGACCACCTGGACGGCGCGCTGCGCCCGGCCACGGTGGTCGAGCTGGCCGCCGCCGCCGGGCACCGCCTGCCGGCCGAGGAGCCCGAGGCCCTCGGCCGGTGGATCCGCGCCAGCGCCGACTCCGGCTCGCTGGTGCGCTACCTGCAGACGTTCGAGCACACCGTGGCCGTGATGCAGTCCCCCGAGGCGCTCGTGCGCTGCGCCCGGGAGTACGTCGAGGACCTCGTCGCCGAGGGCGTCGTGCACGCGGAGGTCCGGTGGGCGCCGGAGCAGCACACCGCGGGCGGGCTCTCGATGGCCGAGGCCGTCGAGGCCGTCCGGCTCGGGCTCTCCGAAGGGGTGCTCGCCGCGGAGGACGCCGGGCACATCGTCTCCGTCACCCAGATCCTGTGCGCCATGCGCCACGCCGAGCGGTCCCTCGAGGTCGCCCGCCTGGTGGTCGACAACCGGGACCGCGGCGTCGTGGCCTTCGACCTCGCCGGTCCCGAGGACGGCTTCCCGCCGGTGCGCCACCGGGCGGCCCTCGAGCTGCTCGCCGACGAGCTCATGCCGGTCACCCTGCACGCCGGCGAGGCGGCGGGCATCGGGTCCATCCGGGACGCCCTGGCCACAGGCCGCGCCCTGCGGCTGGGCCACGGGGTGCGCATCGCGGAGGACATCGAGATCGAGGAGGAGGACGGCGTCGCCGTCGTCACGCTCGGCCGCACGGCCGAGTGGGTCCGGGACCGGGGCATCGCGCTCGAGGTCTGCCCCACGTCCAATCTCCAGACCGGCGCGGTGGCCGCCTTCGGCGCCGCCCCCGAGCGGCACCCGGTGGACATGCTGTACCGCACGGGCTTCACGGTGACCATCTCCCCGGACAACCGGCTGATGAGCGGTACGTCGGTGACCGGCGAGCTCGCCTATCTCGTGACCCACTTCGGCTACGGGCTCGAGGACCTGGAGCAGCTGCAGCGCAACGCGGCGGCCGCCGCGTTCCTGCCCCTGGAGGACCGCAGCGCGCTGGAGGGCATCATCACGGAGGGCTTCGAAGGGATGCACGGATGAGCCAGGGACACGGGACGGACGACGTCCCCGCCGGCCTGGGCGTGCCCGAGCGCACCGCGCAGCGCTTCGCGGAGCTCGTGGCGGTCATGGACCGGCTGCGCTCGCCGGGCGGGTGCGCCTGGGACGGCCAGCAGACCCACGAGTCCCTCGTGCGCTATCTCGTGGAGGAGGCCTACGAGGTGGTCGAGGCCGTCGAGGCCGAGGGCGGCCCGGCGGCCCACGCCGCCCTGCTGGTCGAGGAGCTCGGCGACGTCCTGCTGCAGGTGGTCTTCCACGCGCGCGTCGCCCAGGAGCGCCCGCGCGCCGAGGGCGGGTTCGACGTCTCCGACGTGCTGGAGGCGATCACCGCCAAGCTGGTGCGCCGCCACCCGCACGTCTTCGACCCCGGGGCGTCCGGGGACGTGGCGGGGGAGCAGACCCTCGACCAGCTGCACTCCCGCTGGGAGGACCTCAAGAAGGCCGAGAAGCCGGAGCGGACCGGGCCCTTCGACGGCATCCCCCCGCACCTGCCCGCCCTGGCCCTCGCGGAGAAGACCCTCGCCCGGGCCCGCAAGCACGATCTCGAGCCCCCGGCCCCCCACGGGCAGGAGGCCTCCGGCCCGCACACCGAGGAGGAACTGGGGGAGGCCCTGTTCGCGCTGGTGCGCACCGCTTCCTCCCGCGGACTGGACGCCGAGCGGGCCCTGCGCGGGGCCGCCCGCTCCTACGCCGCCGTCCGGGACGGCGGCTGAGCCCGTCCCGGGCCGCCGCCGGCAAGGACCGGGCCGCCACGAGTCGCTAGGCTGGATCCGGCAGGGGCGCCAGGTCGTGACGGGGCGTGCCCCGACGGGTGCCCGGCACCGGTCTCCCGCCCGCCCCGCACGTTCCACGCCAGCACCACCGTCAGCACGAACGCCAGCACCAACGTCAGGAGCACCACATGGCCATGATCACCGCAGTGCACGCCCGTCAGATCCTCGACTCCCGCGGCAACCCGACCGTGGAGGTCGAGGTCCTCCTGGAGGACGGCAGCTACGGCCGGGCGGCCGTCCCCTCGGGCGCCTCGACCGGAGCCTTCGAGGCCGTCGAGCGCCGCGACGGCGACAAGAAGGTGTACCTCGGCAAGGGCGTCCTCGACGCCGTGAAGGCCGTGGACGAGGAGATCGCCGAGGCCGTGATCGGTCTCGACGCCACCGACCAGCGCCTGATCGACCGGACCATGCTCGACCTCGACGGCACGGACAACAAGGGCAGCCTCGGCGCCAACGCGATCCTGGGCGTCTCCCTCGCCGTGGCCCGCGCGGCCGCCAACGCCTCCGACCTGGAGCTCTACAAGTACCTGGGCGGGCCCAACGCCCACGTGCTGCCGGTGCCGATGATGAACATCCTCAACGGCGGCTCCCACGCGGACTCCAACGTGGACATCCAGGAGTTCATGATCGCCCCGATCGGCGCGGCGACCTTCTCGGAGGCCCTGCGCACCGGTGTGGAGGTCTACCACTCCCTCAAGGCCGTGCTCAAGGAGCGCGGGCTGGCCACCGGCCTGGGCGACGAGGGCGGCTTCGCCCCGAACCTCGAGTCCAACCGTGCGGCCCTGGACCTCATCTCCGAGGCGATCGGGAAGGCCGGCTACACCCTCGGCACCGACGTGGCGCTCGCCCTCGACGTCGCCTCCTCCGAGTTCTTCGAGAACGGCTCCTACAGCTTCGAGGGCAAGCAGCTGAGCGCCGCGGAGATGACCACCTACTACGAGGAGCTCGTGCGGGACTACCCGATCGTCTCCATCGAGGACCCGCTGGACGAGGACGACTGGGAGGGCTGGCAGACCCTGACCGCCTCCGTGGGCGCCAAGGTGCAGATCGTCGGCGACGACCTCTTCGTCACCAACCCGGAGCGGCTCTCCCGCGGCATCGAGGAGGGCGCCGGCAACGCGCTGCTCGTGAAGGTCAACCAGATCGGCTCCCTCACGGAGACCTTCGACGCCATCTCCCTGGCCCAGCGGCACATGTTCCACTGCATGATCTCCCACCGCTCGGGCGAGACCGAGGACACCACGATCGCCGACATCGCGGTGGCCACCAACGCCGGGCAGATCAAGACCGGTGCGCCGGCCCGCTCCGAGCGCGTGGCGAAGTACAACCAGCTGCTGCGCATCGAGGAGGAGCTCGGCGACGCCGCCCGCTACGCGGGCGCCTCGGCGTTCCCGCGCTACACCGCGAAGTGAGCCGACGCGGCGGCCGGCGGGTCCGGCCGCCGCGGGGGTGGGCCGTCCCCGGACGGCTCGCCCCCTGAGCGCTAGACTGGTCCCCGTCCCCGCCCGTTCCCCGTGAGGTCCCCATGCCCGCTCCCCGTCCTCGCACCACCCGCCTGCTCGGCGGCCGGGACGCCGCGCAGGGCGCCGCGCCGGGGACCCACCGGCCGGGCGGCGGCTCCAGCGCCGTGGGCTCTCCCACCCCCGCCCGCACCTTCAGCGGCCGTTTCCTGCTCCTGACGCTCGTGGCCGTGCTCATCGTCTTCCTGGCGGCCCCGACCACCAAGATCTGGCTCGAGCAGCGCGCCGAGATCGCGGCTCTCGAGCAGTCCATCGCCGACATGGAGGCCGAGCAGGCGTCCCTGGAGGACCGGGTGGACCAGTGGTCCGACGAGACCTACGTCAAGCAGCAGGCCCGGGACCGGCTCCTCTACGTCATGCCGGGGGAGCGGTCCTACCTCGTGGTGGGCGCCGAGGAGATGGAGGGCGCCGTGGTCGACTCCTCGGCGGCCCAGGTGGAGGCCGAGAAGCCCGCCTGGGTGGATGCGCTCTGGGACTCCGTGGTCGCCTCCGCCTACGAGGACGCCGCCGCAGCACCGGAGACGCTCGGCACCGAGGACACCACCGGCAGCGCGGACACCACGGGCACCGACGAGACCACCGGCACCGACAGCACCGACAGCATCGACAGCACCGGCACCGGGACCACGGACGGCACCGGTGCCGCCGAGGACACCGGCGGGGCCGCGGACGCCGGGACCCCGGTCCCGGCGGACGGCGCCGCCGAGGGGACCCCCGCCCCGACGGGCGGGACCGACGAGCCGCAGGACGCGGCGACGGACAGCCGCGGCACGGCCGCGGAGTGAGGAACGGCGTGAACTTCCAGCACGGACACGAACCCGGCGAGGCGGCGGGCGGGCCGCACGCCCCGCGGGGGCTCGGGGTGACGGCCGAGACGGTCGCGCCCACGGCCCTGGACCTGCAGGTCCTGTCCCGCCAGCTCGGGCGCCCGGTCCGCGACGTCGTCGAGATCCCGGCCCGATGCACCTGCGGGAACCCGCTCGTGGCGGCCACCGCGCCCCGGCTGGCCAACGGGACGCCGTTCCCCACCGTGTTCTACCTGGCCCACCCGGTGATCACGGCCGCGGTGTCCCGGCTCGAGGCCGGCGGGCTGATGTACGAGATGTCCGACCGGGTCCTGCAGGACGAGGAGCTCGCCGCGGCCCACCGCGCCGCGCACGAGGACTACCTCGCCGAGCGCGCCCGGATCGGGGCCCAGGCGGGCACGGGGCCCGTCCCCGAGATCGAGGGCATCTCCGCCGGGGGCATGCCCGTGCGCGTCAAGTGCCTGCACGTGCTCGCCGGCCACGCCCTGGCGGCCGGCCGCGGCGTCAACGTGCTCGGCGACGAGACCCTGGAGGCCATCGCCGAGTGGTGGACCCCCGGAACCTGTCACTGCGACCCGGCCTGGCGCGACGCCTGAGTCCCCAACCGGTCCGCTCCGGCGGCCCGGCGTTCCCCCGCCCCCACCACCCCCACCACCCCGAGGACGACCCATGCGCGTAGGCGCCATCGACTGCGGCACCAACTCCATCCGCCTGCTCATCGCCGACACCCGGGAGGAGGACGGCCGCACGGTCCTCGACGACCTGGTGCGGGAGATGCGCGTGGTCCGGCTGGGCCAGGGCGTGGACGCCACCGGCTGGCTGGCGGAGGCGGCCCTGGAGCGCACCTTCGCGGCCGCCGACGAGTACGCCCGGCTCCTGGCGGAGCACGGCGTGGAGCAGCTGCGGTTCGTCGCCACGAGCGCGACCCGCGACGCCGGCAACCGGGACGTCTTCCTCGCGGGGATCCGCGAGCGACTCGGTGTGAGCCCTGAGGTGATCACCGGGGACGAGGAGGCGGAGCTGTCCTTCCTCGGCGCGGCCGCGGCCGTTCCCGGCACCGACCCGGAGGACCGGGTGCTCGTGGTCGACCTGGGCGGCGGCTCCACCGAGTTCGTGCTCGGCAACTCGCGGGGCGTCCGTGCCGAGCGCAGCGTGGACATCGGCTGCGTCCGGCTCACCGAGCGGCACCTGGGCTCCAACCCGCCCACGCCGGAGCAGCAGGAGGCCGTGCTGCGCGACGTCGACCACGCCGTGGACGTGGTGCTGCAGAGCGTGCCCCTGGCCGAGACCACCCACCTCGTGGGGGTGGCCGGCACGATCACCACCGTCACCGCGCACGCGCTCGGACTGCCCGGCTACGACCCCGAGGCGATCGACGGGACCGAGCTGCAGGCCGACAGGATCGACCGGGCGTGCCGGGAACTCACGGCCATGACCCGCAAGCAACGGGCCGCGCTGCCCTACATGCACGAGGGCCGGGTCGACGTCATCGGCGGCGGAGCCCTCGTGTGGCGCCGGATCGTGGAGCGGGTCGGGGCCGCCACCGGCGGCCGGGTGTGCACGGCGATCGCCAGCGAGCACGATATTTTGGACGGGATCGCCCTGTCCCAGATCGGCTGACCGGCCCCGACCCGGAAGGACCCATGGCCTCCACCCCCGTGCGTCGCCGCGCTCCGCGCCCCCGCGTGCCCGTGCGGTGGACGGCAGCGGCGGCCGTGTGCGCCGTGGCCGGCACCGCCGTGGCGGGGCCGGCCCACGCCCGGCCGCCCGCCCCGGCCCCAGCATCCCGATCGAGGACCCCGTCACCGCGGCGCCCGGTGAGAGCCCCGCCCCGGACACCTCGCGGATCGCCGAGGACGGCATCCGCTCCCTGCAGTACTGGCTGGACGAGTACGGGGTGCGCGAGGCCTGGAAGGAGTCGACGGGGGAGGGCGCCCGGATCGCGGTCATCGACACGGGGGTGGACGGTACCCACCAGGACCTGGAGGGCGCCGTCGTCGGCGGCACCGACGTCTCGGGCGGGGGCGCCGCAGACGGCCAGAAGGGCCTCGGCACGGAGCCCGAGCACGGGACCCTGGTCGCCTCCGTGGCCGCGGGCCGCGGCCACGTGGCCCCGGGCGGGCGCGACGACGCCGGACCCGGCCGGCCCGCCGGCGTGGTCGGCGTGGCTCCCGACGCCGAGGTGCTCGCCGTGTCCACGTGGCTGGGCGGCGAGACCTCCGAGGTCCGCAGCGTGGACGAGCAGCTCCCGGACGCCGTCCGGTGGGCCGTGGACCAGGGCGCGGACGTCATCAACATGTCCGTGGGCTCCAACACCACCTCCTGGCCCGAGAGCTGGGACGAGGCCTTCCTCTACGCCGAGGAGAAGGACGTCCTGATCGTCGCCTCCGCGGGCAACCGGGGATCCGGGCTCGTCCAGGTGGGCGCCCCGGCCACCATCCCCGGGGTGCTCACGGTGGGCGGCGTGGGCCGCACCGGTGAGGCGAGCTGGGAGTCCTCCTCCCAGGGCATCTCCATCGCCGTCGCCGGCCCCTCCGAGGACATGGTGGGTGCCATCCCCGGGGACCGCTACGCCTCCTGGGCGGGCACCTCCGCGTCCGCGCCCGTGGTCGCGGGCACCGCCGCCCTCATCAAGGCGAAGTGGCCCGAGATGAGCTCCGCCCAGGTCGCCAACCGGATCATCTCCACCGCCCGGGACACCGGGGCCCCGGGCAAGGACCCGCTCTACGGCTACGGGGTGCTCGACGTCGAGGCCGCGCTGACCGAGGACGTCCCCGAGGTCGAGGCGAACCCGCTGGGCAGCATGCGGCAGTGGGTGCAGGTGCACCGGCCGAGCTCCGGGGCGACCCCCGGGGCCACGCCCTCGGAGAGCTCCGCACCGGTCACCGAGGAGGTCGAGGCCGAGGTCGCCCCGCCCGAACCGGTCGCCCCGATCGACGAGACGGGCCTGCTGCCCGTGGTGGTGCTCACAGGATTCGGTCTGCTCGTCCTGGGCCTGACCGCCGGCGCCGCGGTGCACATCCGCCGCATCGTGCGCGAGGACGCGGACGGCGGAGCCTGAGCCGGTGTCCCGCCCGATCCCGGACACGGTGGCGGGGCTTCCGCCGGGGATCCGGGGCCGACAGCTTTCTGAGTAGACTCGGGGGCATGTCTTTCACTCAACTGGCCAAGGATCGTCCGCGCCTTCTGATCGTCGGCGGAGGCTACGTCGGCTTCACCGTGGCGCAGGAACTGCAGAAGCGGATCAAGGACTCCGGCGGGGTCGTGACCGTCGTCGACCCCAACCCGTACATGACCTACCTGCCCTTCCTCCCGGAGGTGGCCGCCGGCAACATCGAGGGGCGCCACGCCGTGGTCCCGCACCGTCAGCACCTGCGCGACTGCGAGCTCATCGGCGGGCGCGTGATCGGCGTCGACCACGCCAACCGCACCGCGACCGTCCAGGGCGTCGACGAGGGCGAGACCTTCGAGCTCGCCTACGACGAGATCGTGATCTCCGGCGGGTCCGTCACCCGCGCCTTCCCGATCGAGGGCCTCGCCGAGAACGGCATCGGCCTGAAGTCCATCGAGGAGGCCGTCGGGCTGCGCGACTGGGTCCTCGAGCGCATCGAGTACGCCTCCCTGACCTCCGACGAGGACGAGCGCCGCCGCGCGCTGACCTTCGTCGTCGTCGGCGGCGGGTACGCCGGCACGGAGGGCCTCGCCGAGATCGAGGACATGGCCCGCAGCGCCGTGGAGCGCAACGACCGCCTGCAGCCCTCCGATCTGCGCTTCGTGCTGATCGAGGCCATGGGCCGGATCATGCCGGAGGTCTCCGAGGAGCGGGCCGAGAAGGTCGTGGCCCACCTGCGCAGCCGCGGCATCGAGGTGCTGCTCAACACCTCCCTCGACTCCGCCGTGGACAAGCACCTGAAGCTGATCAACATGCAGGACAAGTCCCCGGCCGGCGAGATCGACACGGACACCCTCGTCTGGACCGCCGGCGTGCAGGCCAACCCCCTGGTGAAGAACACCGACTTCCCGCTGGACCAGCGCGGGCGCGTGCGCGCCGGGGCCGACCTGCGGATCACCGGCGACGACGGGCCCCTCGAGGGTGCCTGGGCCGCCGGAGACGTCGCGGCCGTCCCGGACCTGACCGGCGGCGGCGTCGGCGGGTTCTGCGTGCCGAACGCCCAGCACGCCGTGCGCCAGGCCCGCGTCCTGGCCAAGAACGTCCTGGCCGCCCGCGCGGGCAAGCCGCTCGAGGACTACTACCACGAGAACCTCGGCGCAGTGGCCGGCCTCGGCCTCTACAAGGGCGTGGCCAGCATCAAGAACCTGCCCGGCATCAAGGGCAACGGGGTCGAGTTCTCCGGCTTCCCGGCGTGGATGATGCACCGCCTCTACCACGGCTACGCGATCCCCACCGTGGAGCGCAAGGCCCGGGTGTTCTCCGAGTACGTGCTGAACGCCGTGTTCGGCCGCGACACCGCGCCGATCCGGAACGCGCGCGAGCCCCGGCTGAACTTCCAGGAGGCCACCGGCACCGCCCCGGCCGCCAGCAAGGCCAGCCTCTGACACCACCGTCCGACCCGCTCGACCCCGCTCCGGCACCGGCCGGCGGCGGGGTCGAGCCGTTCCCGGGCCCGGCACGGGCGGGGATGGTCCGCTAAGCGCACACCTCCTTGTGGGCGGGCGCTGCGTTCCCTAGGCTGACGCGACCGCGGAACACCGTCTCGCGGCCACCGCACGCGAAGAAGGGTGCACCCATGGACCACCACGTCTCCGTCCTCGTCCAGGTCGACCGGCAGGGCGCCGCCGTGCGCCTGGTCGTCAGCGGATGCCTGACCGAGCACAACCACCAGGCCGTGCGTCCGCTCGTCCTCCGGGCGCGCACCCTGTTCCCGCCGGCGAACGTCTCGGTCGATCTGACCTGCGCCGACCACGTGGAGGCCTCCGCGGTGGACCTGCTGCGCTGGTCACTCGACGAGGACGCCATGCTCGAGCAGATCGGCCCGGTGGAGCTCGTGCTCCCGGATCCGCTGCCCGAGCACCGCCCCGCACTGCACCGCGGGCACCGCGGCCGGGACGCGGCGTCCGGACTCGCGGCCTGAACAGGCACCTCGCCCACCAGGACGAGCGCGAACCGGGCGGGGCGCGCCCCGGACAGCGCGCCGACCGGTTCAGGCGGCCAACCATCCGGGAGCCCGCAGGTCCATGGGAGCATCCTTCGTCGCATGCATTCCGTCGGCCGTCTGCTGGACCGCTCCTCAGCCTAGGCATCGCGCGGCGGTCGTCACCAGCGGCCTGCCCGCACAACGCCGGACAGCCGGCCCGCGAGCCGCCGCAGCTCGGCGTCCTGCCCCGGGTCGTGCGCGGTGCCCGTCCCGGACCGGTCACCGGCGACTAGGCTCGGAGCAGAACGGAAGGTCCTCGGGCGCCGCGGTGCCCTGCCGATGCGCCCCGGTGCGCCCGACCCGCCCGGTAGTCCGGACGACGGTGGACGGTGGACGGAGCCGGGCGCGCGACGAGAGAGGACGACGATGCGGACGACGACGGTGGGGATCATGGCCGATCCAGGCCTGCCGGAGAAGGTGGCGCGGCGGGTCGCGGAGGACCTGCCCGGGGTGCTGTCGGAGCGCTCCGGTCCGGACGTCTCCTGGGAGATCGAGGTCAGCCGCGAGACGCTGCCGCTGACCGAGGAGGGCGCCATCCCCCTGCTGGACCGGGCGGAGGAGCTGCGGGAGCGCTACGGCTGGGACGTCGTGGTCTACCTGACGGACCTGCCCCGCTCCCACGGTGGGCCCCGATGGTGTGCGAGCTCAGCGCCGAGGCGGCCGCGGCGCTCGTCTCCCTGCCGACCCTGGGCCTCGACCACTTCGCGCAGAAGGCGCGCCGGCTGCTCGCCGCACTGGTCGACGCCCTGCAGGAGGGCACCGCGCAGTGTCCCTCCGCGACCGAGGTCGTGGAGGCGCTCGGGCACGGCCAGGTCCGCTGCGTGCTGCCGGACGGCGACGGGGACGTGTCCTACATCGTGCTGCCCGGACGGGCGAACCGGCTGCGGCTGCTGGCGGGAATGGTGCTGAGCAACCGCCCCGGACGGCTCCTCCCCGCGCTGGCCAGCTGCGTGGCCGCCGCCGCGGCCACCGGCGCCTTCGGCATCTTCTACGCCTCCATCTGGAACATGTCCGACGCCCTCCACCCGGCGCGGCTGGCCATGATCAGCGTGGTGGTCACCGGAGCGCTCAGCGGATGGCTCATCTTCCACAACAGCCTGTGGAACCGGAGCAGGGACACCGACGAGCCCTGGCGGGCCGGGTCCGACAACGCCTCCACCGTCATCACCGTGTGGCTGAGCGTGGCCATGATGTACGCGGTGCTGTGGTCGCTGCTCTTCGCCGTGTCCCTGGCGGTGATCGAGGCCGACTACCTCCAGAGCCAGCTCGGCCATCCCGTCGGCGTCCTGGACTACGTGCACCTGTCCTGGCTGGCCGCGTCCCTGGGCACCCTCGCCGGGGCCCTGGGCTCGAACTTCGACAGCGACGAGGCCATCCGCGAGGCCACCTACAGCCGGCGGGAGCACCAGCGGCGGCAGCTCGCGGACACCTACGACGACTGAGGCCGGAGCGCGTCCGGGACGCTGCGGGCGGCGCTGATCTCCCGGGCGTCGAGCTCCACGGTGATCTCCTGGCACCGCTCCAGGGTGAGGGGATGGGCCCCGTCCGGGACGGTGAGGTACTCCTGCTCGAGCTGGCGGGAGACCTTGCTGTGGAGCACGTGCAGCTCCGTCTCGGCGAGCTCGGTCAGATCCGCGGGGAACGCCGCCTCCGGCGGCAGGTAGGTGCTGGGCGCCGGGTCACCCGGCACCGCTGGGTCGCCGCTCATGCCGCCCACCGGATTCCCGCGGCGTGCTCGGGGCAGGTTTCCTCCAGGGACCGCCGGGCGGTGGATGCGAGGGATGGGTGGTGCACGGCGGCAGCCTCCTGCGTGTTCGACGACGACGCGGCCGGCTGCTCGACCACCGTCGAAGAATACTCGATCCGGACGGGTGGCGTCGCTCCGTCCGGCGTCGTGACCAGATAGGGTGGTGCGGCGCCCGAGAGGGCGACACCGGCCCCCATAGCCCAATCGGCAGAGGCAGCGGACTTAAAATCCGCTCAGTGTCAGTTCGAGTCTGACTGGGGGCACTGAAGAACCGCGGAAGAAGGCGGAAGTCGTCCGAATCGGTAACCGACGCAGGTGGCCGGTGCGCCGAGTCGTTCTCCATTTCCGGCTCGGGTTCTGCCCCGGGAGCGGCGCGCCCCCGGATCAGCCCCGCTGTTCGCGCTCTTCCGGCTCCGCCCGGCGCCGAGCCCTCCGGTCCAGCTTCATCCGGCGCACCACCTCCGCCTGCGCCTCGTCGGTGAAGGCGTGGGTCAGCTCGTCGCTGGCCCCGACCAGGGTGGTGATGTTGAAGAGGCTGGCGGTGCGTTCGGCCAGCCGGCCCAGGGCTTCGAGGGAGAAGTGGGTGAGGTTCGCACAGTCCAGCAGCGCCTCCTGCGGCGGGAGGTCCCGTCCGGTGAACGGTGCCAGCAGCGCGGTGACCTGCTCGGGCTCCAGCAGCTTGCCCGGCATGGTGAGCGTGACCGGCTTCAGGGAGTCCGCGTCCCGCTTCAGGTGGGTGAGGGCCTGTTCGCTCATCTCGCCGAGCACGTCGATGAGCTGTTCGGCCGTCAGGACGTTGGACAGCGGGTCGCCCACGATCCTGCCGCGGGAGGACTCCAGCTTGGGGAATCCGGAGGGCCACTGGTCGTGGATGCTCGGGGTCTGGGTGCCGGTGGGCCACACGCGGAAGCGCGCGAGGTCACCCTGGTACGTGAAGACGAAAGGGCGCTCGTCCAGCACACCGGTGGCCGTGAGCGGGAGGGCGCCGAAGCGGTGCAGCGACCCGTCCTCGTCGCGGCGAAAACGCAGGCCAGGATGGCGGACTTCCAGGACGGAGACGACTTCCTCGTGGGCTGCGTGCTCGGTGTGGGGTTCGGGGTTCACGGGTCTCTCCTGGGATTCGGCCGGACCAAGGCGGGCCGCCTCATGGTTCATGTCTACGGGCTGACCCTGTGGTGTTGCTGAGCCAGCCCTGTCGGTTGTCCGGCATGCTCCTGACCGGCCACGCCGGGCCGACGAGAAGCCTCGCCCGTTCATCCAGGGCATCACCGAGCCGCCGTGAGACTGTCCGCCCTGCGGGTGCTGCCCGGCCGCGGCGTGAGGCGCACCGGTGCGTCCCGCAGCACGCTCCTCGTGCCGTCGACACGGTGACGACATCTCTGAGACATGCGCCCCCGACCCCGCGGCGATGACCCTGGGTGAATTGCGTCGCCGGCGAGGAGGGCGACCGCCTGGTCACCTGCCCTACCGGGCGCCGGGTCTACCCCCGGCCTGCGCGGTCGGCGATCATGAGGCATGACCGATCGTGCCGATGAGGAGACACCGCGGTTCGTCACGTTCCAGTCGTGGCGGATCCGGGTCGCGATCGCCGTCGTGTTCTTCGCGCTGATCATGGTCGCGTCCGCGCTCGTACCGGAGGGGCCGTATCTTCTGACGACCGGACCGGTGTTCTTCATCGGCTTCACGGCGTACTCGTTCGCTCTGCACAGATCGGTCGTCATTCGACTGGAGGACGACGCCGTGGACATCCGGCTCGGCTTGCACAAGGCGAGGATTCCCTACGAGGACATCACCGAGGCGGCCGTCGGGCCGCGCACCGAGTGGTGGCGCATCGGCCGGCGCCGCTTGGACGACCGGGCCGCCGGCTACCTGACGGGCGGGCCCAGCGTGCGCATCAGCACCGGGTCGACGTCGGTGGTCGTCTCGGCCGCGAAGTCCTACCGGGTGGCCGGGGCGATCCGGCGGAAGTGCGATCACCTCGCCGAGGAACGGGGTGTGGCACGGAGCAGGCCGGCCGCTGAGGCAGCCGAGCCGGCACCACAACAAGGGAGGACAACGAGATGAGACCACTTCGATACTCGATCAACGTCACGCTCGACGGCTGCTGTCATCACGAGGCGGGGCTCCCCCCGGACGAGGAGTCGATGCGCTACTGGACCGCTGAGATGGAGCGAGCCGATGCCCTGCTGTTCGGCCGGGTGACCTACGAGATGATGGAGTCGGCGTGGCGGAAGCCGGCCACGGGCCCGTGGCCCGACTGGATGGACGAGTGGGAGACCCCCTTCGCCGAGGCCATCGACCGGGTGAAGAAGTACGTCGTGTCGAGCACGCTGAGCGGGGTCGACTGGAACGCCGAGCTGGTGCAGGGCGACCTGGGGCAAGCGGTTCAGCGGCTCAAGCAGGAGCCGGGCAACGGCCTGTGGGTGGGTGGCGTGACGCTCCCGACGGCGTTGGCGGATCTGGGACTGATCGACGAGTACGAGTTCCTGGTGCAGCCGGTCCTTGCCGGGCACGGGCCGACGTTGCTCGCCGGTCTGCGCGAGCGCGTCCAGCTCGAGCTCGTGGACCGCCACGAGTTCCGGTCGGGGGCGGTCGCCCTTCGATACCGGCCCACGCGAATTGCGGCTTGACGTGCTTCGTCCCGGCATGTCGGCCGCTGCCTCGCGACGGAACGACGACTCGGAGTCTCGCTCCCCCGCGCCGGCCGTGGCGCGGACGAGCGGGCATGTCGGCGGGGTATGGCCCGGAGGCACCGGCAGCGGCCAGGGCGGATGCTGCCTGACGCGGCGCTAGGTTGACTCCATGATGATCGAGGTGGAGCTCAGTGAGTGGGAGCAGCACTGCTGCGGAGACCCGTTCCGGATCGGGCGACCGTCACCTGGAAGCTGGTGGCCCGAGCCCGATCAAGGACGCCGGCACGGTGCGGCGCTGCCGCGAGGAGCACCACGGCGAGACGCCCGAGCGTGTGCCGCACCCGCCGGTGACCGGCACCGTGCGCACCATCCAAGGGCTGCACTACGCCTTCGACGAGGGACCGCACCCGGGTGAACTTGCCGTGCGGCCCAGCAGCGAAGTGGCCGTGGAGCTCGACGCGGTCCCCGGCGCCGGCACCCAGCTGCCGGGGTGCTCGGCAGAGCACCGTCTGCCGGTCTACCGTGTTCGGCTGGAGGTCGCCGAGGACGCGGTGCTGCCGGGTTACGTCGGTGACGGCCAGGACGACTGGTTGGGTCAGGGCCAAGACCGGGGCCGACGGACCGGCCACCGAGCGTGTGCTCAGTCCTCGACGTCGATGCCCAGGTGCGCGGCCAGCTGAGGGGCCAGCTGCTGGAGCTGGAGATGGTCGATCGTCGCCCCGCGCAGGTGGCTCAGGCCGGTGATCTCCAGTAGGTCGAGCCTGCGCAGGTCGACGTCGCGCAAGGTCGCCCCGGAGACGTCCAGGGTGCTGAGCTCGGAGTCGGTGAACGCCAGCCGTTCGACCCGGGCGCCGGTCAGATCCAGCTCGCCGATGACGCAGTCGGTGAAGAGCACGTCGCGCACGGTGGCTCCGCGCAGGCTGAGGTAGCCGAGCTTGGCGCCGCGGACGTGGACGGCGTCCCAGGTGCCTTCGATGCACTGCAGCACCCCGAGCCGGGAGTGCTCGAGCACGGTGTTCCGGAATCGGGCGTAGGCGGCTGCGACGGTGGGGATGTCCAGCCGGGACAGTTGGGAGTCGGCGATGCGGGTGCTGGTGAGTTCCAGCTCGTGGGTGTTCAGCGCGGTGAAGGAGCAGTCGCTGAAGCCGATGTCGGAGAGGTCGGCCCCGGTGAGGTCGTCGCCGGTGAAGGCCAGCGCCTCGTAGTTGCCGTACGGGTGGATCGTGGTGCTCGCGCCGTCGGCGAGCTCGGGCAGGTGGAGGTCGTGCAGCCGTGGGGGAGCGGGGATGGTGCGTCGGGGCATGGGTTCCACGGTAGCCGGGGGGTTCAGCGAGATGTGCGGCCGGGTCGTCAGCCGGTGCGGCCGGCGGTGTGCAGGCCCGCGCGACGGCGGCGGTCTACTGCTCGGCGCGCAGTCGCTGGTCCAGGCGCTCCATGCGCCGGCGGTACTCGAGGTCGCTGGTCCGAAAGCGCCGCCAGGTGAGCACGGTGATGACGAAGGTGAGCAGCGAGTTGGCCGCTGTGAACCACGACATCATGCCGATCAGCGCGAGGACCACTGCGGCGACGAAGAGGACGCCGCAGGCGATCGCGATGGCCCCGCTGATCGGAGCTCTTCCCTTAGTCATGGTGTCTCCTGTTCCAGGTCCTCAGCCGGTGCGGTCGGCGGTGTGCAGGGCGAGCAGGTAGGCCCAGGCCTTGGGAGCACGCACGGCTTCGATCCCGGTGACGATCAAGAGGACGGGACCAGCCGTCGGCACAGGCACCTCGTCGGTGCGCGGGGCGGACTGGTCCATGGCGCTGACGCTACCGGCGGGTCGAGGCGGCGTGACAGGTACACATGAGGGGAAGGACGGCGGAGTCGCCGGCGTGCCAGGATGCGAGCATCGGGGGCGCGGGGGGAGAGGGGAGCGTCGTGGGGACGAGAGTCTCATGGACGATCGTGGTGCTGGCCGCGGTGACGGTGGTCGGCGCCGTGGTCTTCACCACCCGAGGAAGCTGGGGCGGGTGGATGCTGTTCGGCATGGCTGTGGTGCTCGTGGTGGCTGCGGTGCTCGACATTCGTGAGAAGCGGCGGGGTGGTCGGCGAGCAGGAGATGCCCGCGGCATCGGGCCTCGCCATCGGCTCGGGTGCGCCGGGCCGAACGGCGGGGGCTCCTGGCACTGATCGCCTTGCCGTTCCTGCTCGCGTTCCTCATCCGGCATGCCGTGCGCACCGACAACATGCTGCTGGCGATCGGGCTGGTCGTCGGCTCGGTCCTCGGGACGCGGTGGCACGACAGGCGGAAGGCTCGGAAGAAGGCGCGGCGGGGCTCCGAGCCTCTGGTCTAGGAGGAGGCGTGCGACTCGCGGTAGCGATACAGGCCGGCGCCCAGCAGGGCAAGCAGGGCGGCGGGCGCGGCGTACATCACCGCGTGCACGAAAAGCGGCTCCACCATCCGCGCCAGATCGCCCAGCGGAAGGTCCAGCACCATCCCCCACAGACCCATCATGTAGCCGTAGACCAGGTTCACGACCGCCACCATGGCTCCCGCCGCAGCCCACAGGGCGACCACCTGCGGCGTGGGCACGTACCGGTATCCGTCGGCCACCGCCCAGATGCCCGCCGGCACGAAGGCGAGCATCGCGGCCACGAGTCCGGGCATGTACGGGGAGTCGGTGACGAACCAGTTGTTGCGCAGCAGCACTTCGAAGCTCCCCTGCAGCACGACGACGACCGGGACCACGCGCAGCAGCACCTGCAGCACCCAGTAGCGAGGTCGCGTGCGAGGCGGAACTGAGGTCGCGGATGAGGTGGTCCCGTCGTGGCTGCGTTCTGTCGTCATGTCGTCAGCCCCTCCGAGGCTCGGGTGCGCGGCGCCGGCCGACGGCCAGCCACAGGAGCGGGCCGAGGACTGGGGCCGCCATGATGACGAGCAGCCACAGCAATCGCTGGACCGCGGTGTAGTGACGGTCCCGTGAAAGGGAGACCACCGCGACGGCGACCAGCGCGATCAGCACTCCGCCGGCCAGCAGCGCAGTGAACTCCCAGTGCGTGGGGAGGATCGGATTCGCGCCGGTGGCCTCGCCGAGGACCAGAGCGGCAGGGGCACCGGTCATGAGCGGAGTCCTTCAGCTTCTCGTGCCCGTGCCTCGACAGCTCGCCGGCGCACCCACCACCAGCCGAGAAGGGAAGCCGCCACGTACTGCGTCACGGCGACAGCCCACTTCATGGCGAGACCCTCGAACAGGTAGGTCGACAGAGCGAGGCCAACCGCGATCAACAACCCGATCCAAGCCATGATGCTCGGAGCGTGGATCCAGTCGTCGTGGAACCGGGCCGGACTCAACGGCTGGCCTGGTCACTGCAGATGGACGTGGTCATCACTTCTCCTCTGCCCGGTGGCTGGCTTCTACGCGGCGGCGGGACGGGCTGACCGCGATCCAGAAGACAGAGGCGATAGCCGCACCCGGGAACGTCGAAACGAGATCCATGTCCCAACGGTAGGGGAGCGGACGGCGTGGGCGGCTGAAGCCCTGATCGGGGAGCGTGTTCAGCGCGGTGGAGGAGCAGTCGCCGAAGTCGGCGCCGGAGAGGCCGACCCCGGTGAGGTCGTTGACAGTGAAGGCCAGCGCCTCGTAGCTCCCGTGCGGGTGGATCGTGGTGCTCGCGACGCCGGCGAACTCGGTCGGGCGGAGGTCGTGCAGCTGCGAGGGAGCGGGGATGACGCATCGGGGCGTGAGCTCCACGGTGGTCGCGGCGGCGACCGTGAGGTGATGACCGGGCGTCAGACGGTGCGGTCGGAGATGTGCAGTGCGCGGCCCGTGGGGCTCAGCCCAGTTCGGCGATCCGCGCCTTCAGCCAGTCGAGGACCCACTGCTCGAGCTGGTGGGCGTCCCAGTCCGGGGCGCGCACCAGCACCACCTCCCGGTCCTCCCGGTGGGCCGAGACGACGCCGGGCTGGGTGGCAAGCTCCTTGACCAACCGGTTCACCGTGTGTGAGTGCTCGTGGGCGATCTCCTCGTGCAGTCCGACGTCGAAGACCCCTTCGTCGCCGTCGGCCCCGACCTCCACGAGCGGCTCGTCCACCACGGGGACCGGCTCGTTCTTCCCGCGCAGCTCGGTGATGACGGTGGTCGCGTACTCGGTGATCTCGTCCTCGCGCAGTGGGCCCATGCCGCGGCGCAGCCGGTTGGCTTCGACGACGACCAGGTTCGGAGGATAGGTTTCCGAGGCGCCGAGCGGGCTCTTGAGCACCCAGGGGACGTCCTCGTCCTCCGGAGTCATGATGCGGCTGGCGACCCACACCCACAGCGGGGTGAGGGACTGCGGGGTCCCGTCCAGCAGGGCGTCCGGGTCCGGGCCGTCGATGGCGAGTTCCTCGCGCAGCCGGGCCAGTGCCGCGGGGCGTTCGGACAAGTACTCCTCCAGGGCGTGGGCGGCCTGGCGCCTGGTCATCTTCAGGTAGTGCGTCATCGCCGTGAGGCGGACTCTACGGGCGGCGCCCGATGGTGGTGCGGACGTGTGTGCGCTGCGCCGGGGAGCTGGATCGCACGGCCACGAGCACGGCCACGGTGACCACCGCCCCGGCGACCAGCCGGCGGTTCAGCGCGGCAGATGGCGTTCCAACCACAGGGTGCACCACAGCTTCAGTTGGAGTTCGTCCCAGTCGGGGAAGTCGACAGTGAGTGCGGTGGGTCCGTAGCGGTGCACCGCCACGACACCGTCGCGGTCGGCGAGCTCGGCGATCAGCTGTTCCACCAGCCCGGGGTGCGCGGCGATGTCCTCGCGCAGGCCGACGTCGAAGCAGCCGACCTCGGCGACCACCGTCACCATCGGCTCCTGGAGGTCGGTGGCCTCCGGGCCCAGTCCGTGCAGGGCGTCGATGGTGCGTCGGGTGTGATCGAGCATCTCCGTCCCGGACAGCGGGGACCTCCCGTGGGCTGACTGGTAGGCGCCGTAGAGCGGGAAGGCGGGCAGGAAGATCTGGTGGTGACCGGCGGCGAGCACCGGCCGGTTGTGCAGCGGGTGGTCACCGATCAGGTGCTCTCCGACGCCCCAGGTCGCCTCGGGCACGGCAGTGCGCAGGATCTGTCCGAGGTAGGACACGAAGCCGTCCACCAGGAGGATGGTCTCCGCCGGCGGGTGCGGATCCACCAGTCGGCCGTGCCGGGCCCAGGACGGCCAGGTGGGGCGGGTGGGGTCCTCGGTCAGGGACATCGGGACGGTCCCGAGCTCGATGGCCCGGGCAATGATCCACGCCCACAACGGGGAGATCGAGTAGACGGAGCCCTCGAGCATCTCCTCGGGATCCAGACCGGCGCCGGACAGGGCCCCGCGCAGCCGGCGCAGCCCACCGGTGCGTTCGGCCAGGTAGGCGTCCAGCGCGTCCGCTGCCTGCCGGGCGTCCATCAGCTCGTAGAGCAGATCCCCCATGGGCATGACCATACCCCCGCTCGGATCGGGGGAACCCTCCTCGGGATGCGGCCGGTGCGCCGCTGATGCACAGGGTGACGCTGTGTCCGGCAGGGCGTGCGCGCCGACCCCGGACCGGCCTGGGGAGTGCTCCGGCGCGGATTCTGGGCCAACGGGGTCACCGACCTGCGCGGCTTCCTCACCCAGACCCTTCGGTTCACCCTGCGCGACCGCGTCGCCGGGATCCACTGCCCGGTGCTGCTGACCCGCGCGGAGAACGGTCCCCTGGCGGCCGGGGTGGCCGACTTCGCCGCCGCGCTGTCGGCTCCGACCACGGTGCTGGAGTTCGCCGCGGCCGAAGGAGCCGGCGAGCACTGCGAGATGCGGAACCGGTCCCTGCTCAACCGCCGCGTCCTGGACTGGCTCGACGACACCCTCGCCTCCCAGGACCGGCCGTGACGACCGCCGTCACGCCGGGCTGCTGCAAGTCGACGCGTCGCAGGCACAGGCGGCCGCACCCGGCGGGGCACTCCCGGCTTCGACCCAGGTGCAGCACAGGAGACGGTGGCAGGCTCGGCCACCATGAGCACACCGACGACGCGCAGCCCGTACGAGACAGCCGCGGCGACGCGGACGGCCACCCGGGCGGGCCTGGCCGTGCTGACCGCCGTCCTGTTCTGCGCGGCCGTCCACTTCGCCGAGATCGAGTTCATCACCGCCGCCCTGCTGACCGGGGTGGCCGGCGTCGCGGTCGACCTGCGGCAGACGGAGAAGCTGGCCCGGGCCCGGGCGAAGTGCTGGGCCGGGCCCACGACCGCCGGACGCGCGGGTCCGCGCTGACCGACCCCGACCGGTCGGGCCCGGCGTCCCGCGCCCCACCGCGGCGGGGGCGAGGACTCTGGAGCGGTCGTACCGGGGCGGTGGTGCAGGGACGGATCAGACCAGGCCGAGCTGCTGGGCCAGGCCCATGATGTCCAGGTAGCGGTGCTCCTCCGCGGTCAGACCGTCCTCTCCGATCCGGTCGAAGACCGCCATGGGGACCGAGACGCGGCGTCCGGTCGCCGGCACCTCCCCGGCCGGCATCGACAGAGGCCCGGTGTGGGTGCCCACGAACATCAGCCGGAGCACGTTCGTGGATCCGTCCTCGAGCAGTTCCTCCAGCTCGAGCGTCATGTCCGGCATGGCGCTGATCCATCCGCGGGTGTCCTGCTCGATGGCTTCCCGGCCCTGCAGCGGTCCGGGTGCGGCGGGGGTGTAGACGATCGCGTCTTGGCCGAAGCCCGCGGCGAAGCCCGCGGCGTCGTGGGCGTTGAGGGCCGCGAGGGCGCGCGTGACCGCCTCTCGGCGGTCATCGCCCGCGCCGGGCACGGGCCCCACGACGGATGTGTGCGTGTCGTTCAAGACGGCCTCCACTCCTGGTCCTTGCTGTCCGGGACGTGCTGTCTCCGACGCTAGGCACCGCACGCGGGCGTCTCCAAGCCTTTCGACGCGATCGCCACCGGTCCGTGACCGTCGACCACATCGTGACGCCGGCCGTGCCCGGCCACGCCCCGGCGCCCCACGGCAGGACCCAGGCGTACACGTGCCCACCGTTCCCGGCACCGCGCGGAAACGCGCGGTGCCGGGGCGGTTCCGGGCCTCCACGGCACCTGCGGCTGAACGGTTGCGCGCCGGGTCAGCGCGGCAGATGGCGCTGCAGCCACAGGGTGCACCACAGCTTGAGGCGCAGCTCGTCCCAGTCGGGGACGTCGACGACCAGGGCGGCGGGCCCGTAGCGGTGGACGGACTCGACGCCGTCCCGGGCGCACAGCTCGTCGATCAGCTGCGGCACGATCTGCGGGTGGTCGGCGGGGATGTCCTCGCGCAGGCCGACGTCGAAGCAGTCGATCTCGGCGACCACCGTCACGAGGGGCTCCTCGATGGCGGCGGCCTCCGGGCCCTCTCCGTTCAGGGCGTCGATCGTGCGGCGGGTGTGGGCGAGCATCTCCGACCCGCTCATGGGGGATCGGCCGTGAGCGGACTGGTAGGCGCTGTAGAGCGGGAGGGCGGGCAGGAAGATCTGGTGGTGGTCGGTGGCGAGCACGGGATAGTTGAGCAGCGGGTGGTCGGCGAGGAGGTGCTCCCCGACCTGCCAGCCGCGTCGGGGGCCGCGGCGTCGATCACCCGGCCGAGGTAGGAGGCGAAGCCGTCGACCAGCGCGATCGTCTCGGCCGGTGGGTGCGGGTCCACGAGCCGGCCGTGCCGTGCCCAGGACGGCCAGCCGGGCCGGGTCGGATCATCGGCGAGCGCGTGCGGGTCCACCCCGAGCTCGGTGATCCGTGCGGTGATCCAGGCCCACAGCGGGGAGACGGAGTAGACCGACCCGTCGAGCGTCTCGTCAGGGTCCAGGCCGCCGTCCGCCAGGGCGCCGCGCAGACGCCGCAGCGCCGGGTCGCGTTCGGCCAGATAGGCGTCGAGCGCGTCGGCGGCCTGTCGGGCGTCCATCATCTCGTACGGCTGGACCAGCATGGAGGTGACCTTACTGCGGATCGGCGTGTTCCGCTTCCCGGCCGTGCGCGGACCGGAGCTGCGGTGGGCGGGGCGGGGCTCTTCCGTGACGGGGGCGTCCGGGTGCACAATCTGATCCATCGAGGACCTCGCGAGCGCACCGATGCACCGGTGCAGTGGGGTCCTCGGTACATCGACGACCTCCCGGGACCGGCCGGGACGGCCCGAAGGAGTGCGCTGGCATGGAGTCCAACGAGTGCACCGAGTGCGACTGGGGCACGGTGGCCCGCTACCGGGTGACCGCCACGCAGGAGATCGTCCAGTTCTGCGACGAGTGCGAGGCGGTGTGGGACGCGGAGGAGGACCGCACGTCGCCGTCGGTGACCACGATCGAGCAGTTCCTCACGGTGCGCGGGCTGCCGCTGCTGCGGTCGGGTCTGGTCCCGCTGGTCTGAGCGCGGACGTGCGGCCCGCGGCGGCGTCGTGGGCCGTGCGGCGAGGCCCGTGGGGCCGGAGTGATCAGAGCGCCGTGAGGAGGACGTGGAGCAGCTGCGCGTGGCTGAGGCCGAGGGGGAGGGCGGCGGTCGCCGCGGCCAGGCCTGCGCCGGCCACGGCCCGGTCCAGGTGCGCGGCCGCGGCCGCCCGCGATCCGGGGGCCCGGCGCCGGCCGGGCCCGGAGCGGTGCAGCCCGGCCTGGACCAGGCTCCACGCCGACGTGGCGACGGAGGCGGCCACGACGAGGCATCCGTAGAGCACGAGGACGCCGGGCAGCTGCACCATCGGGGATCTCCGGCCGCTCAGCCGGCGGCCAGCGCCACGGCCAGCCCCAGGGTCAGCACGCCCACGAGCTCCCACGTGCGGCGGTAGGCCCGGCGGTACTGCTGCTCCCCGCGCAGCTCCAGCCATGCCACCGTGGACGGGGCCAGGGCGGCCTGCGCCCCGCTGCGGGATCGGTGCAGCCGGGTCAGCGTGCCGATGTAGCGGCTCCAGTGCAGGGCGGACAGGCCCCCGACCACGAGCAGCACGGGGATGGCGGCCAGCAGCACCCACGAGACGAAGGAGTCGGGCATGGTGGGCCTCCGGCGGTGAGGGATGTTCTCCACCAGAATGTGTGCACCAGCAAACACTTGTCTGTCCGCAGATGTGGGGCCGCCCCGGCGGCCCGGGGGACCGCCGGGGCGTGGTGCTCAGTCCAGGGCGATCGGCCCGAGCTCGTCGAGGAGGTCTCCCGGCCCGGGGTTGCCGGGGGCGCTCGCCCCGCCCAGGTGCCGGACGACGCCCCACACGGCGTTCAGGCCGGTGGTCACCGCCCCCTCGGCCCAGCCGGCGGTGAAGGAGATGTCGTCCCCGGCCAGGAAGATCCCGCGCTGGTGCTCCGGGAGGCCCTCCTGCGCGAAGTGGGTGAACAGGCGCTGCTGGTAGCGGTAGTGGCCGGGCAGGTTGGCCTTGAAGGCGCCCATGAAGTTGGGGTCGGCCTCCCAGGAGACGGTGATCGGCTCCCCGACGATGTGGGAGGCGATGTCCACGTCCGGATAGATCTGCTTCAGGGAGTGCAGCATCAGCTCCACCCGGCCGTCGGCGTCGAGGGCGAGCCACTTCAGGGCGTCGTCGTTCCAGGTGTAGGACAGGAGGATCACGGCCGGCCGGTCCGGGCCGTCGTCGAGGAGGTAGGTGGCGCGCGGCAGACGGTCGGTCAGGGTCATGCTCAGGGTGTCCCGCCCCGTGGCCGGGTCGACGTCCTTCCAGAAGGGGCGGTCCACCATCACGAACGTCTTCGAGGACTGCATGTAGTGCGAGCGCTCCATGGCGGTCCACAGCGGCGCGGGGAAGAGTCCCTCCTCGGTGTGGATCCGCGTGGAAAGCAGCCAGGACTGGCAGGTGGCCACGACCGCGCGGTACTCGGCGGCGCGCCCCCACTTCTCCTCGATGCGCAGGTCCCCGACGCCGCCGTCGGCGGTGGCGGGGCGCGAGATCCGGGCCACGGCGCCCCGGGGGGAGCCGTGGTGCAGCGAGGCGAGGGACGTCCCGGCGGGCCAGTGGGCGATGTCCTCCGGGGCGTGGTGCCACAGCGCCTCGGGGAGCCGCTGGGCGCCGCCGGCGATGCTGCGGTGACCGTCGTCGGCGTCGGTGTAGACCACCCGGAGGATCTCGAGGATGGAGTTGGGGAAGTCGGTGTCCCAGCCCCCCGTGCCGAAGCCCACCTGACCGAAGGCCTCCCGGTGCTCGAAACCGGCCTCCTTGAACGCCGTGCTGGCGGCGATGAACCCGTAGAAGGTCTGCTCGTCGAGGTCGCGGACCAGCTCGTTCCAGAGCTGTTTGATCCGGCGGGTGTCGCGGGCCTTGATCGCCTCCTGCATCTGCAGGAACTGGGCGCCGTCGTCAACCGCGTGGTGCCAGGCGTCGGCGACCTCCTGGAAGAACGCGGGCAGCTCGTCGGGGGTGCGGGCGTAGTGGGACCGGCCGCCGAGCTCGATGACCGTGCTCGGGGTGACCTCGGAGAGGGGGTTGGGGAACGCCTCGGTGCGCAGCCCCAGCTTGTCGACGTAGTGGTAGAAGGCCCGGCCGGAGACCGGGAACCGCATCCCGCCCAGGTCGGCGGTCACCGACGGCGCGCCGGAGAACGAGGCCGTGCGGAGCCGCCCGCCGATCTCGCCCGCCTCGTACACCACGGGGTGCAGGCCCAGCTTCATCAGCTCGTAGGCCGTCACGAGCCCGGACAGGCCCGCCCCGATCACCGCGACCTTCGTGCCGAGTGCGGCCTCGGGCACGCTGCCCAGTCCCGCCGGGTGCTGGAGGTAGGTGTCGTAGCCGAACGGGAAGTCGGGGCTGAGCATGGTGATCGGCGCGGCGCCGGCGCCGGAGTGGTTGATGTCGGTCGCGATGGTCATGCGGTGTCCTTCACGGTCTCGTGGGTCGGGGTCACAGGGGCGGAGGCCTCCGCGTACTCACTGTCGGTCAGGGCGGCCACGGCCGAGTGCCTGCGGCCGTAGCCGAGGTACACGCCGGCGCCGACGGCCATCCAGAGGGCGAACACCACCCAGGTGGAGCCTCCCAGATTCAGCATGAGGAAGGCGCACATGAGCACGGCGAGGATCGGCGTGACCGGATAGAACGGCACCCGGAAGGTCCGGGGCAGGTCGGGGCGGGTGCGGCGCAGGTGGATCACGGCGAGGCTGACCAGGCTGAAGGCGAAGAGGGTGCCGATGCTCGTGGCGTCGGCCAGCTCGCCCAGGGGCACGAGCCCCGCCGTGGTGGCGATGACGCCGCCCGTGATCAGCGTGTTCGCGATCGGGGTGCCCGTGCGGGCCGACACCCGGCCGAAGACGGGCGGCACCAGACCGTCGCGGGACATGGCCATCAGGATGCGCGTCTGCCCGTAGAGGACGACGAGCACGATGCTCACGATGGCCACGACGGCGCCCGTGGCGAAGACGAGCGAGACCCAGGGGCGTCCGGTGATCTCCTGCAGGACGCCCACGAGGGCGGCCTCCTGGCCGTCGAACCAGTGCCACGGGCGGGCACCGATGGCGGCCACCGCGACGAGGATGTACAGGGAGGTGATCAGGGCCATGGAGAGGATGATGGCCCGCGGCAGGTCCCGCTGCGGATCGCGGGCCTCGTCCCCGGCGGTGGAGGCGGCGTCGAAGCCGATGTAGGAGAAGAACAGGCGGGACGCCGCGGCGGTGACGCCGGCGGTGCCCATCGGGAGCAGCGGGGCGAAGTTGCGGGAGTCGAAGGCCGTGAACGCCACGGCCACGAAGAACAGCAGGACGGCGATCTTGAGCACCACCAGCACGGTGTTCACCCAGGCGCTCTCGCGCGATCCCCGGATCAGGACCACCGTGGCGAGCAGCACGACCGCGACGGCGGGGACGTTGAAGACACCGCCGTCCCCGGGCGGCTGCACGAAGGCCTCCGGGAGGGTGACGCCGAACGCCGTGGCCATCTCGGTGAGGTACTCCCCGGCGCCGACGGCGATGGCGGCGACGGACACGGCGTACTCCAGCAGCAGGCACCAGCCGCAGATCCAGGCGAGGCCCTCGCCCATGGTGGCGTAGGTGTAGGAGTAGCTGGACCCGGAGACGGGCACGGCGCCGGCCATCTCCGCGTACGAGAGCGCCGAGAGCATGGCCGCCACACCGGCGATGACGAACGAGATCCACACCGCCGGCCCCGCGAGGGGCACCGAGTCCCCGAGCACCACGAAGATGCCCGTTCCGAGCGTGGCGCCCACGCTGATCATGGTCAGCTGCAGCAGCCCGAAGCTGCGGATGAGCCCGGTGCTGGCGGTCTCGGACTCGCGCGCCATCTGGTGCAGCGGTTTGCGCCGGACCAGCTGGCTGCCGAGCGGGAGGCCCGGGCGCGACCGCCGGTCCGGCAGGGTGGGTGTTGTGGTCATGGTGGCGTCCCTTTCGACGAACGACCTGCGGGGCACCACACACCCTAGGGATGTGACGTGCATCTCAGGCGGGACGAAGTGTCCTATAGTTCCCTCGCATGAGCGGAAATGCACCACTGCGGGAACCAGCCGCCACGGAGGGCTGGGGGGAGCTGACCCTGGACCGCCTGCTGGCGCAGATGCCGGCGGAGCTGGAGCTGGTGACCTCCTGGGCGGGGGCGTCGGCCCCGCCGCTGCGCTGGGTGGCCACCAGCGAGCTGGAGGATCCCACGCCCTTCCTGCCGGGCGGGGAGCTTCTTCTCACCGCCGGGGTCCCGCTGGCCGGACGGTCGCCGGCGGAGGTCGCCGACTACGTCGCGCGGCTGGCCGCCGCCGGGGTCACCGCCCTGGGGCTGGGCGTCTCCCCGGTGCACGAAGCTCTTCCCGCCGGGCTCGCCCCGGCCTGCGCGCAGCACGGCCTGCCCCTGGTGCGGGTCGCGGAGCACACGCCGTTCGTCGCCGTCACCCGCAGGTTCGCCGCCGTGCTGGAGGCGGAGAACGACCGGATGGCGCGGCAACTGGTCCAGGCCAACCGCCGGATGCTCAGGGCCGTGCTCTCCGGCGCCCCGGAGAGCTCCCTCCTGGAGGTGCTGGCCGCGGAGGTCCGGGCGTGGGCGGTGCTCACCGGTGCCGACGGGCGGATCAGTGCCTCCGCGGGCCGTCCCGTCCTCGACGAGGAGCAGCTGCGCCCCCTCCAGGAGAAGATCCTCGCCGGCAGCGGCCCGCGGGTCGAGGTGGCCAGCTTCGCCGAGCCCGGGGCGGCCGTCGTCGTCGGCCACCCCCTGCGCAGCGAGCGCGACGTCAACCTCGGCACGCTCGTCCTCGGAGCGTCCGCCGCGCTCTCCCCGGCCCAGCACACCGCGGTCTCCGTCGCCGTCGGCCTGCTCGAGGTGCTCCTGCGTCAGCGCACGGTCGGCAACCTGGCGCCGAGCCGCCTCGCCACCGCCCTGCTGCTGGGGGCGGGGGAGCCCGGGGATCGCGCCGTGCTGCGGGCGCTGGCGCAGAGCGTCGCCGGCCCCGAGGGGGAGCCGGTGCGGGTGGTGCAGGGGGTCCGCGGGCGGGGCCACGACGGGCCGTGGCCCCCGCGGATCCCCGACGAGCTCCCCGAGCTGCTCCAGCTGCGCCGGCTGTTCGACACCCGGCTCGTGGAGCTCACCGAGTACGGCTTCGTCACCGTCACCCGCTCGCCGGTGCCCGGCCGGCTGGTCACGGACCTCGAGTCGCAGGGGTGGGTCGTGGCCGTCGGCCGGCCCGTGGAACCGTCCGGTCTGCGGGCCGCGCACGAGGAGGTCTCCGCCCTGCGCCGGAGGCTGCGGGCCGGCGGCGGGAGCCTGCGCGCGGAGGACGTTCCGTGGTCGGTGGCGGGCCTGCTCGGCCCGGAGTCGGGGCGGCTGGTGGCGGACCGGCTCCTCGCGCCGCTGGAGCAGCTGCCCGAGCAGCGCCGGGAGCTGCTGCTCGCCACGCTGCGGTGCTGGCTGGACGCCCACGGCAGCTGGGACGCCTGCAGCCGCCGGCTCGGCCTGCACCGCAACAGCGTGCGCCGGCACGTGCAGCAGGTCGCCGAGCTGCTGGGCGTGGACCTCGACGACGCCCGCGTGCGCGCGGAGCTGCTGATCGCCCTGCAGTTCGTGCCCGGGGCGCCGTAGTCCCTCAGCGGGCCGAGCGCCCGCCCCAGCGCCCGTACAGGTCCGGGCGGCGGTCCCGCAGATAGGGCACGCGCTCGCGGGCGGCGGCCACGAGGGCCGAGTCCACGACGGCGTGCACCAGGTCGGGGCCCGCGCCGGCGTGGGCGAGGAGGCTCCCGTCGGCGCCGGCGACCACGCTCTCCCCGCCGAACTCCAGCCCGCTCTCGGTGCCGCAGTGGTTGGCGTAGGCGATCACCACCTGGCTCTCGAGGGCGCGGGCCGGGAGGAGGATGTTCGGCACGGCCGCGAACCCGGCGCCGAGGGCGGTCGGGACCAGCAGCAGCTCCGCGCCCTGGTCCGAGGCGGCGCGCACGCTCTCCGGGAACTCCACGTCGTAGCAGATCAGCAGCGAGACCCGCAGGCCGCCGTGCTCCACCACCTGCGGGGCGTCCTCGGCGGGGGCGAAGGCCCGCCGCTCCTCCTCCCCGAACAGGTGCACCTTGTCGTAGCTCAGCACGGCCCGCCCGGCGTCGTCGAGGAGCGTGGCGGCGATGTGCCAGCGCCCGCCCGCGCCCTCCCGGGGGGCGCTGTAGACCAGGGCGATCCCGTGGCGGCGGGCGATCGCGGCGGCGCGGTCGGCGATCAGGCGCAGGTCCTCGGCCGTCAGCCGCTGCCGGACCAGCTCGGGGCTGTAGCCGCACGGGAACAGCTCCGGGGTGAGCAGCAGGTCCGCGCCGTCCTGGCGGGCCCGCCGCGCGGCGTCGTCGACGACCCGGAGGTTGGCCTCCAGGTCGAGGACCGTGGCCTCGGCCTGGAGCACGGCGATCTTCATGGGCGGCCTTTCTCGCAGGAACCGGCGCCGGGCGGGAGTCCGCCGGCGCTGCGGGCTGTGATGCCCGGCACAGTCTGTCAGCACGTTGTCCGCGGAGCAACAATTGTTGCCACGGCGATCCCGGGCGGGGCCGTTCCGGACGGTCCCGCCCGCCGACCGCGCCGGTCCGGGAGCCGCGCCCTCGCCCGGACCGGCACGATAGTCTCGGCGGCAGCGGTGCGGGCCGGCGCGCCGCGGCCGGGGGCGGGACGCCGCCACGGCCGTCGTCCTCCCGGCCGGCACGGAAGGACACATCAGTGATCACGGTCGCCCAGGTGCTCGGGCTCGACGGCCTGGGCCTGCGCATGGTCGTCGAGGGGGACACGGGCGCCCCCGTGAGCTGGGTGGCCACCAGCGAGCTGGCCGACCCCACCCCCTATCTCAACGGCGGGGAGATCGTCCTGTTCACCGGGCTCAACAGCCCGGTCGACCGGCCCTCCTGGGGGCGCTACGCCCGCCGCCTCGCCGAGAAGGGGGTCGTGGCCCTCGGCATGGGCGTCGGGCGCAGCCTGTCCCACCCCGAGGTGCCGGAGCAGCTGGTCGAGGCGGCCCGGGAGGCCGGCCTCACCCTGTTCAGCGTGCCCGAGGAGACGCCGTTCCTGGAGCTGATCCAGGCCGTGGCAGAGATGCGGGCCGCCCAGGAGCGCACCGCCCTGGAGGCCATGCTCACCATGCAGCGCACGCTCACGCGCGCCGCCACGGGCGCCGACGGATCCACCCGGGTCCTGGAGTCCCTGGCCGGGCTCATCGAGGGGAGCTGGGCGGCGATCTGCACCGCGGACGCCGAGATCACGCACCGGTCCGCGCCCGTGGTCCCGGAGCTGCCCACGGGGCGGAGCCTGGAGGAGCTCGTCGACCGGCTCCGTCCCGCGCGGCTGCGGGGGTCGCTGAGCGAGTCCGGGCCCGCGGGCAGCATCGTGGTCCACCCGCTGGGCGTGCAGGGCGTGCCGCTCACCTACCTCGTCGTGGTCACGCCCCGGCCCGCGGAGCGGGCCCAGGCCGGGGCGATCACCACCGCCGTGGCCCTGCTCTCCCTGCACGCCGAGCGGGCGGGGGAGCGCGCCCTGTTCCGGCGCCGGGTCCGCGCCGGAGCCCTGGCCCTCGTCCTGGGGGGCGACGTGCGCTCCGGGGACGCCCTGCTGGCGGTCGCCGAGGACGGCGGCTGGGCCGGCTCGTCCGGAAGGGTGCGGGTGGTGCGCCTGCGCGGGGACGCGGAGCCGGTCCGGGAGGCGGCCCGGCGGATCGAGGGATTCGCCGACCGCACCGGCCACCGGGCGCTGGTGGGCGCCGCGGCGCAGGACGGGGCCGGGGAGGCGGACGTCGCCGTGCTGGTGGAGGACGACCCGGAGCTGCTCCGGGCCCTGCGCGAGGTCGTCGAGCGCTCCGGCGCCCGTGCCGGAGTCGGCGGCGCCGCGCCCGTGGAGGCCGCGGGCACGAGCGAGCACCAGGCCCTCGACGTGCTGGGGCGCACCACGGCCCGGCACCGGGTGGGGGTCTGGGACGACCTGGTGGCCGGTGGCTTCGCCGGGCTCCTGCCGCCCGAGGCGGCGCGGGCCTTCGCCCGGGACCTGCTGGCGCCGGTCAGGGCCCGGGAGGGCGGCGAGCAGCTGCTGGGGCTGCTGCGGACCTTCCTCGCCCACAACGGCAACCGGCGGCAGGCGGCGGCCGAGCTGGGGATCCACCGCAACACGATGCTGCAGCGGCTGCAGGCCGTCGAGCAGGCCCTGGGCCGCTCCCTGGACGACCCGCAGTTGCGGGCCGACCTCTGGATCGCCCTCCGCGTCCACGACGGCTAGAGCCGGCCGGGCGCCGGCGTGGGCGCCGCCGGTCCCGGACGCCCGGCCGGCACCCGCCGCACCCCCGCGCCCGGTGGGCACTCTGCACACCGGGCGGGGTGGACAGCGGCACTGTGCCGCGCGGGTGTGAGCCTAGTCTCGCAGTGTCGGGACGTGCGGACCTGGGTCCGCGGGGGCCCCGCTCCGCCGTCGGCCCCCGCCCCGCCCTGCGCCCCGGCCTCCCGGCGAACCGGTCCGTGCACCGGGCCGTACCGCGCCGACCGAGCCGCGTCATCCGCATCGAAGGAGATCCCATGACCACCCCCGTCCTCGCTCCCGCCGCCGACGCCCCGGGGGAGGCGGCGGCGGGCACCGGCCCGCTCGCCGAGGCCCAGACCCAGCTGGCCGCGGCCGTGCGCACCCTCGGCTACGAGACCGGGCTGCACGCCCTGCTGGCCCGGCCGCGCCGGGAGATGACCGTGTCCATCCCGCTGCGCCGTGACGACGGGAGCGTGGAGGTGCTGACCGGCCACCGGGTGCAGCACAACTTCTCCCGCGGCCCCGCCAAGGGCGGGCTGCGCTTCTCCCCGGCCGTGGACCTGGACGAGGTGCGGGCCCTGGCGATGTGGATGACCTGGAAGTGCGCGCTCCTGGACGTGCCCTACGGCGGGGCCAAGGGCGGGATCACGATCGACCCCCGCCGCTACTCCCGGGGCGAGCTGGAGCGGGTCACCCGCCGCTACACCTCCGAGATCCTGCCGATCATCGGCCCCGAGCGGGACATCCCCGCTCCCGACATCGGCACCGACGAGCAGACCATGGCCTGGATGATGGACACCTACTCCGTGTCCGTGGGCTACACCGTGCCCGGGGTGGTCACCGGCAAGCCGGTGTCCGTGGGCGGGTCCCTGGGCCGCTCCGCGGCGACCTCCCGCGGCGTGGTGCACATCGCCCTGGCCGCCCTGGCCCACCGGGGGATCGCCCCGGCCGGGGCCACCGCCGCGGTGCAGGGCTTCGGCAAGGTCGGTGCCGGGGCCGCCCTGTTCCTCGCCGAGGCCGGGGTGGAGGTCGTCGCGGCCTCGGACCAGTACGGGGCGGTCCACCGCGCCGGCGGGCTGGACGTGCCCGCGCTGGCCCAGCACGTGGCCGCGACCGGCTCCGTGGTCGGCTTCGGGGGCGCGGACCCGCTCCCGGCCGAACGGCTGCTGGGGCTGGAGGTGGACCTGCTGGTGCCGGCCGCCGTGGAGGGCGTGCTGCACGCCGGCAACGCGGCCGAGGTGGCCGCGTCGGTCGTGGTGGAGGGGGCCAACGGGCCGACCACGGCCGCGGCCGACGAGATCCTGGCCGCCAACGGTGTGCTGGTGGTCCCGGACATCCTCGCCAACGCCGGCGGGGTGATCGTCTCGTACTTCGAGTGGGTGCAGTCCAACCAGGCCTACTGGTGGTCCGCGGCCGAGGTCGACGCCCGCCTGGAGGCCCGGATGCTCGCGGCCTGGGGCAAGGTGCTCGAGGTCGCCGGCGAGCGCGGACTGAGCCTGCGCGAGGCTGCCACCGTCACGGCGGTCCAGCGGGTCGCCGACGCCCACCTCACCCGCGGCCTCTACCCCTGATCGGCGGCGCCGCCGAGCCGGCGGCACCGCCCAGCGGCGCCGCCGGCCGGACGGTGAGCAGGGTGCGGGCGGGTGCCCGGCCCCGCGCGCGGGGAATGCCCCGCCCCGGCGGTGCCCTCCGCGGGAGCGGGCACCGCGGTCCGCGCCACGCCCTCGGCTTAAGCACAGCCGTTCCCCTGCTTCCACGATGCCTGCGTTGCTACCCTTGAGGGACATCACGCACAGCAGTGCCAGGGAAGGACCGACACATGGCCGGCGGGAACCCGCTCCTCCGCGATTTCACCAAGCAGGGCGCAGGCAGCGCCCAGCAGTCCCACGGGACCCAGTACGGGCAGAGCTCCTACGGGACCCCCTACCAGCAGCCCGGATACGGCCAGGCCGGATACGGTCAGACCGGCCCGTACTCCGCCGACCGGCTGGACTCGATGTACAACGCTCCGGCGGCGGGCACCAACCAGACCGGCCGGATGACCTACGACGACGTCATCATGCGCACCGCCACGGTGCTCGGCGCCGTGGTGGTCGGTGCGCTGGCCGGCTGGATCATGCCCGTGCTGACCCTGCCGGGCGCCCTGATCGGGTTCGTCCTGGCCATGGTCAACGTCTTCAAGCGCCAGCCCTCGCCGGCGCTGATCCTGGCCTACGGCCTGTTCGAGGGCATGTTCCTCGGCGGCATCTCGAGAATGTTCGAGAGCATGTACCCGGGCATCGCGGTCCAGGCCGTGATCGGCACCCTCGCGGTGTTCGGCTCCGTGCTCGTGCTCTTCCGCTCGGGCAAGCTGCGCGCCTCCGCACGGGCGACCAAGATCTTCATGGTCGCCCTCATGGCCTACGTCGTGTTCGCCCTGGTCAACCTGGGTGCCGTCCTGCTGTTCGGCTTCAACATCCGCACGGACAGCCCCCTGGGCCCGTGGCTGGGCCTGGCCATCGGCGCGATCGCCATCCTGCTGGCGGCCTACAGCTTCGTGCTCGACTTCGAGAACATCAAGCGCGGTGTCGAGGTCGGCGTCCCGGAGAAGATGGCCTGGTCCGCGGCCTTCGGCCTGACCGTCACCCTCGTGTGGCTCTACATCGAGATCCTGCGCATCCTGGCGATCATCCGGGAGATGACCTCCAACTAGGTCCTCGTTCCCAGGTTCCGCCACCGGCGACGGCCCGGTCCCCTCACGGGGCCGGGCCGTCGCCGTGTCCGCTGTCCCGCCCCGGGGCGGGCGGTGGCCTCAGTGGTAGGTGATCCGCGGACCGGGCGCGGGAAGGGTGGCCGCGTGCGCCGCGGCGGCCCCCCGCGGCGGACGCCCCACGAACAGCCAGCCGAGCACCTTCTCGTCGGAGCCCAGCCCGTAGAAGGCGCGCAGCGCGTCCTCGTCCGCGCCGTCACGGGGCGCCCAGGCGGTGGCCCAGCCCGCGCCCCAGAAGGCGGCCTCGAGCAGCGGGCGGGCCCCGTGCGCGGCGGCGAGCTGCTCCTTGCGCGGCGCCCCGAGGGCGTCGTCGGGGCTGAACACCAGCGCGCACCCCAGCCCCCCGGTGCTCGCCCACTGCAGCGACCCCCGGAACGTCGCCAGCCGCCGCAGCTGCTTGCCCTTGAGCCGGGGGAACGGCGTGCTCATGGTGGGCACCCGGCGCATGCCCGCGGCCGCCGCCGCCAGCTCGGGCGCGGAGCGGCGCGTGGTCACGGCCACCCGCCAGCTGAGCCCGGGGTCCGCGGCGGCCGGGCCGGCGGCCGCGCGGAGCACGGCCTCCAGCTCCTCCCGCGGCGGGCATCCGGGGTCAGGGCGGAGGCGGGACGCCGCTGGGCGAGGATCCGGAGGAACGCACGTGACATGGCGCCAGTCTGTCACCGCGGGCGCCCGGCGGCGGTTTCCGCGACAGCCGCGTCGGCCGTCCCCGGCAGAGGCGCTCCCGTCCGGTCCGCACCCGGAGGAACCGGGTGCCGGTGTCGGCCCCGCGTCACCTGCCGGTCGTCCGGCCGTGGAAGGATGATGCCATGCCTTCCACTGCGCACGACGCCGAGCGTCCCCCGCTCCCGGGGCCCGGCAACGAGCTCCCGCCGTTGCACGGCAACGCCGCCGGGGGTGTGGCGGTCTCGGTGCGCGTCGCCGCCGCCTGGTCGTGGCGGCTGCTCATCATCCTCGCGGCCGTGGGCCTGTTCGGCTACATGCTCTCCACGATCACGGTGGTCATCATCCCCGTGCTCATCGCGGGGCTGCTCGCCGGCCTGCTGTTCCCCCTGGTGAAGGGGATGCGGGCCCAGCACGTGCCCGCCGGTCTGGCCTCGGGCCTCACCGTCCTGGGCTTCATCGGCCTCGTGGTGGGCCTGCTCGTGCTGGCCGGGCGGCAGATCGTGCTCGGCTTCGCCCAGCTGTCCGAGAACGTGGTGGTCGGCACCCAGCAGCTGCTGGGCTGGCTCGAGGACGGGCCCCTGAACCTCAGCGCGGACAGCGTGAACGACTGGATCGACGAGCTCGGCACCACGGTGCAGGACAACAGCCAGGCCATCCTGAACGGGGCCATGTCCTTCGGCTCCACGGCCGGCAACGTCCTGACCGGCATCATCATCATGCTGTTCACGCTGCTCTTCTTCCTCATGGACGGGGAGCGGATCTGGCTCTTCCTGGTCCGGCTGTTCCCGGTCAGCGCCCGGCGCGCCGTCAACGGCGCCGGGCGGCGGGGCTGGCACTCGCTCGTGCAGTACGCCCGGATCCAGGGCTTCGTGGCGTTCGTGGACGCCGTGGGCATCGGCCTGAGCGCCTTCTTCCTCGGCGTGCCCCTGGCCCTGCCCATCGGCATCCTCGTCTTCCTCGGCTCCTTCATCCCGATCGTGGGCGCGGTGCTGACCGGCGCGGTCGCCGTGCTCGTCGCCCTCGTGGCCAACGGCTTCGGCACCGCCCTGGCCATGCTCGCGTTCGTCCTCCTGGTGCAGCAGATCGAGTCCAACGTCCTGCAGCCCCTCGTCATGGGCCGGGCCGTGTCCCTGCACCCGCTGGCCGTGTTCCTCGCCGTGGCCTCCGGCACGATCCTCTTCGGCATCGCCGGCGCCCTGTTCGCGGTGCCCGTGATGGCCTTCCTCAACACGGTGGTGCGCTACCTCGTGGGCGGGACCTGGAAGGGGGACGACGAGATCCCGTGGGAGCCCTACTACTTCCCCTGGGAGATCAAGAAGCACGCCAGCCGCAACGAGCTGACCCGGGACCAGATCATGGCCCAGCTCCAGCGCTTCCGCCGGACCCGGGCCCAGGAGCGCCTCCAGGCCGCGCTCAAGCGCGGGCGCAAGGCCGACCGCACCCGGACCGCGGCCGGGGGCGCCGGACGGCCGGGCGGCGGACGGCCGGATGACGGACGGCCGGATGGCGGCGAGCGGCCGGAGCAGGCCGGCGCCGGCACCGGGGAGGCCCCCGGGCGGTCTCCGGACACCGACTAGGATGGGGACCGCGCCCGCCGCCGGCGGCGCGAGCCGTGCCCCGCCCCCGGGTCCCGCGCACGCACCGACAAGGAAGACCCACCGTGAGCCTGGCCGCCCTGCCCGTCCGCCTCGCCGACATCGAGGACGCCGCCGCACTGCTCGACGGGGTGATCGACCGGACGCCGGTGGCCCACTCGCGGGCCCTCTCCCGCCTGGTCGGCACCGAGGTCAACCTCAAGGCCGAGAACCTCCAGCGCGCGGGCTCCTTCAAGGTCCGCGGCGCCTACGTGCGGATGGCCAAGCTCACCGCCGAGGAGAAGGCACGCGGGGTGGTGGCCGCCTCCGCCGGCAACCACGCCCAGGGAGTCGCCCTCGCCGCAGACCGGCTGGGGATCACCGCCCGCATCTACATGCCCATGGGTGCGGCCCTGCCCAAGGTCGCCGCGACCCGGGACCACGGCGCGGAGGTCGTGCTGCACGGCGACGCGGTGGACGAGGCGCTCGCCGAGGCGCAGCGCCACGCCGAGCGGACCGGGGCGGTCTTCGTCCACCCCTTCGACCACACGGACATCGTGGCCGGCCAGGGCACCCTGGGCCTGGAGCTCCTCGACCAGATCCCCGACGTCGACACCGTGATCACCGGTGTGGGCGGCGGCGGGCTGCTCGCCGGGGTGGCCGTGGCCGTCAAGGCCCGCGCGGAGCAGCTGGGCCGGCCGATCCGGCTGATCGGCGTGCAGGCGGAGAACGCCGCCGCCTATCCGCCGTCCCTCGCCGGGGACGCCCTGGTGACCCTCGAGCGCGTCTCGACCATCGCCGACGGCATCGCCGTGGGGAAGCCGGGCCAGCTGCCCTTCAGCATCATCAAGGAGCTCGTCGACGACGTCGTGACGGTCTCCGAGGACTCCCTCGCCCAGGCGCTGATCTTCCTGCTGGAGCGCAACAAGCTCGTGGTGGAGCCCGCCGGCGCCGTGGGGGTCGCCGCCCTGCTGGACGGCCGGCTGCAGGAGCGGTACCCGGACCTGGGCAGCACCGCGGTGGTGCTCTCCGGCGGCAACATCGACCCCATGCTCATGCTCAAGGTCATCCAGCGCGGCCTCTCCGCCGCCGGGCGGTACATGACGATCAAGATGATGCTCACCGACCGGCCGGGCGAGCTGGCGCTGATCTCCAAGGTCATCGCCGTGCAGGACGCCAACGTCACCGGCGTGGACCACACCCGCATCGGCGGCGCGCTCAGCATGGGCGACGTCTCCATCACGATCGACATGGAGACCAAGGGCCACGAGCACTGCCGCCAGGTCCTCCGGGCGCTCGAGGCCGAGGGGTTCCACCCCGTCGTCGTGCACTGAGCGCCCCGCCGGTGCGCGCCGCGCCCGGCACGGCGACGGCGCCGGCCCCCGTGGGGACCGGCGCCGCTGCCGTGCGCGCGGGCGCGACGTCAGGAGCGACGCCGCCCGGTGAGGTAGGTGGCGAAGCCGCTGACGAACGTCGCGAACACGAAGACGTTGCGCAGGCTGCCGGGGGCGCTCGCCGCCGGATCGCCCTGGCCGGCGAAGTGCAGGACCACGGCGACGACGCCGAGCACCACGGTGAGCACCATGAGGGCCCGGGTGCCGGGCCCGGGGCTGCGCAGCCAGTGGGTCGTCACGGCACGCTCAGCCCTGGAACGGCTTGGCGTCCAGGATCTTGACCGGGATCTGCTTGCCGTTGGGCGCGGTGTAGGACAGCTCGTCGCCGACCTGGTGACCGGAGATGGCCGAGCCCATCGGGGACTTCTCGGAGAACACCTCCAGGTCGCTGCCGGCGGCCAGGTCCTCGGCCACCTCGCGGGAGCCGATCAGGAAGGTCATCGGCTCCCCGGCGATCTCCGCGGTGACGACCATGCCGGCCTCCACGATCCCGTCGTCCGCAGGGGCCTCGCCGACCTGGGCGTTCTCGAGCAGGCCCTTGAGGTGGGCGATGCGGCCCTCGTTCTTGCCCTGCTCCTCGCGGGCGGCGTGGTAGCCGCCGTTCTCCTTGAGGTCGCCCTCCGAGCGGGCCTGGTCGATGCGCTCCACGATCTCGTGCCGGTACGGCCCGGAGATGTAGTCGAGCTCCTTCTTCAGACGGTCGTAGGCCTCCTGGGTCAGCCAGGCGCCCTGGTTGCTGGTCTTGGTCACATTCTCTCCTCGGTGGACGGACGGCCGGACCGCCGGAGCCCGCCCGGGGCGTCCCGGGCGGCGGCGGACCGGAGCGACGGCGCGGGCGCCGTCGTCGGTGCGGGGATCCGCATAACGCAAAGTCCCCGCCCCGGTGCCGGGCCGTCCGTGCGGACGGTGCCCGGTGGCCGGGGACGGGGAGTCCTGACCTCCCAGTCTAGGCGCGGCCGGGGGAAGGCCCAAAGCACGGTGAGGTTTACGACACGTCCGCGGCGGCCGTGCCGTCCTCGACCCAGCAGGAGTCGACGACCGCGGTGGTGGCCAGGTTCGTGGTGCGCACGGAGGCGCGGTGGGTGCTCGTCCCGCCGTCGCCCAGCTGCTCCTCGGCCACCGCCCCGACGGTCACCTCCGCCCAGCCCACCACGGCGTACTCCTCGTTCAGGGCGCTGACCGCGCAGGTCACCACGTCGCCGGGACGCTTGGTGAGGTCGAAGTCCGCCGTCACCCGCGCCTCGGAGACGACCTGGAAGCCGATGTCCTTGAACGTGGGCGCCGCGCCCCGGGCGGTGACCACCCACACGATGAACACGGCCGCGAGGAGGGTCGCCAGCACCAGCAGGCCCAGCCAGCCGCGCGGGCCGAGCCGGCGGGCACGGGCGGGGCGTCCGTAGCGGTCGCGGAGCAGTGCGGGGGAGTCGGTGGACACGGCGGCCTCGGGTCTCGGCAACGGGGAAGGCGGCGCCGGGCCCGGCGACCGCCCGTCCACTGTAGCCGAGCCCGCTGGGAGCATCCCGGGCACGCCGCGGCCCCGCGGACGCGTAAAATGGAGGGCGGCCCGTGCCCGCAGCGGCCGTGCCGCACCACCCCCGACCGATCCCGAGAGGACCTCCCGAGTGACCTCCCTGTCCCAGATGCGCCTGCTGGCCGTCCACGCCCACCCCGACGACGAGTCGAGCAAGGGTGCCGCGACCATGGCCCACTACGTCCGGCAGGGGGTCGAGGTCATGGTGGCCACGTGCACCGGAGGGGAGCGCGGTTCGATCCTCAACGGGGAGATGGAGGGCCACCCCTACGCCGAGCGGGACCTGACCGGCCTGCGCCGGCTGGAGATGGCCCAGGCCGCCGCCGCACTGGAGATCCAGCACCGGTGGCTGGGCTTCATGGACTCGGGCCTGCCCGAGGGCGACCCGCTGCCGCCGCTGCCGTGGGGCTGCTTCGCCCTGCAGCCGCTGGAGCGGGCCGCCGCCCCGCTGGTGCGGCTCGTGCGCGAGTTCCGCCCGCACGTGATCCTCACGTACGACGAGAACGGCGGGTATCCGCACCCGGACCACATCCAGACCCACAACGTCTCGGTCGAGGCGTTCCGCGCCGCCGGCGACCCCGACCGGTACCCGGGCCTCGGCGAGCCCTGGACGCCGCTGAAGCTCTATTACGACCGGGCCTTCAACCTCGAGCGCTTCGTCGCCCTGCACGAGGCCCTCGAGCAGCGCGGCCTGCAGTCGCCGTACGCGGAGCGGATCGCGGCCTGGCAGGAGACCGACCCGGAGGGCCACCGCCCGCCCGCCCCCCGGCACGAGACCACCACCAAGATCCAGTGCCCGGACGCCTTCGTGCGCCGGGACGAGGCGCTGCGCAGCCACCGCACCCAGGTGGCCCCGGACGGGATGTTCTTCGCCGTCTCCGCCGAGATGCAGGCCGAGGTGTGGCCGTGGGAGGACTACGTGCTGGCGGACTCGCGGGTGTCCACCGCACTGCCGGAGAACGACCTGTTCGCCGGGATCCTGGGCTGAACGAGGAGATGACCGCCGTGCTGAACGTGCTCGCCCTGCTCCCCGCGATGGCGCCCAACCCGATCGACGAGGGCACGCTGCGCCCCGGGCTGGACCCCAGCCAGGTGACCCCCGGGGTGGCCGGCTTCCTCATGTCCCTGGTGCTCGCGGTGGCCGTGATCCTGCTCGTGCTCGACTTCAACCGCCGCAACCGGCGGATGCGCTACCGCGCGGAGTACGCCGAGCGCCGCGCCGCCGAGGAGCAGGTGGGCGGCTACACCCGGGAGGCCCCCGACGCCCCGGCCGCCGGGGAGACCCCGGGCTCTGCGGCCGAGGACCCGGGAGGACCCGACCCGCGCGGCTGAGACCGGGGCCCCTTCCTCGGGGCCCCGCGCCGGACCCGAGACCCGAGGAGCGCACGTGCCCAACCGACTGACCGGACAGTCCTCCGCCTACCTGCGCCAGCACGCGGACAACCCCGTGGCCTGGCAGCCCTTCGACGACGCCGCGTTCGCCGAGGCCGTCCGCCGCGACGTCCCGGTGTTCCTCTCGGTCGGCTACGCCGCCTGCCACTGGTGCCACGTGATGGCCCACGAGTCCTTCGAGGACCCGGAGGTCGGCGCCTACCTCGACGAGCACTTCGTGCCGGTCAAGGTGGACCGGGAGGAGCGCCCCGACGTGGACGCCGTCTACATGAGCGCCACCCAGCTGCTCACCAGCCAGGGCGGGTGGCCCATGAGCGTGTTCCTCACCCCGGACGGCCGGGCCTTCCACGCCGGCACCTACTTCCCGCCCCGCCCCGCCCACGGCATGCCGTCCTTCCGGCAGGTGCTCGAGGCGGTGACGGAGGCGTGGGCCACCCGCCGCGGCGAGCTGGAGCAGGCCGCGGACGCGGTCGCCCGCGCCGTCGCCGGACAGGCGGAGGACCTGCGCACCGCCCTGGCCGCCGGCGCGGTGCCCGTGCCGGCGGCCGGGGACGGCCCGGACCCGACCGCCGCGGCCCTCGAGGTGCTCCTGCAGGAGGAGGACCCGGTCCACGGCGGATTCGGCGGAGCCCCCAAGTTCCCGCCCTCCACCGTGCTGCCGCTGCTGGAGCGGATCGCGGCCGGGCCCGGCGGACCGGCCGCGGAGCAGGCCCGCGGCCTGCTGGGCCGGACCCTCGGCGCCATGCGGGTCTCCGCGCTCTTCGACCAGGTGGGCGGCGGCTTCTACCGCTACTCGGTGACCCGGGAGTGGTCCCTGCCGCACTACGAGAAGATGCTCTACGACAACGCCCAGCTGCTGCGCGCCTACGCGCGCGCCGCGGCCCGGGAGCCCGGCCGCGGCGACGAGCGCACGGCCGCGGCCACGGCCGCGTTCCTGCTGCGCGAGCTGCGCCTGCCCGGCGGGGCGTTCGCCTCCTCCCTGGACGCGGACAGCCCCTCCGCGGACGGGGACGTGCACAGCGGGGAGGGCGCCTTCTACGTGTGGACCCGCGCCGAGCTGGCCGCGGTGCTCGGCCCCGAGCGCGGCACGGCCGTGGCCGACCTCATGGGGGTGGCCGCCGGCCGCGCCCAGCCGCTGCACCCGGGGCGCGTCCTGGACGAGGAGGAGCAGGCCCTGTGGGACGCCGCGCGCCCCGAGCTCGCGGCGGCCCGGGCGGCCCGGCCCGCCCCGGCCCGGGACGACAAGGTCGTGGCCGGGTGGAACGGGCTGGCCGTCACGGCCCTCGCCGAGGCCGGCGTGCTGCTGGAGGACCCCGCGCTGCTGCTCGCGGCCGAGGAGGCCGCCGGGCACCTGTGGGAGGTGCACTGGGACGGCGGCCGCCGCCGGCTGGCGCGCACCAGCCACGCCGGCTCGGCGGAGCGCTCCATCGAGGGCCTGCTGGAGGACTACGCGCTGCTGGCCGAGGCGTTCCTGGCCCTGTACCGGGCCACCGGCGCCACGGCCTGGCTCCGGCGGGCCCGCACGCTCGCCGACGCGGCCGAGGAGCGCTTCTCGCACCCGGACCCGGACCCGGACGGCGGGGAGCGGGCGCCGGGACGGATCTGGTCCGACCTCGCCGACGTCCCCGCCCCGCTGCTGGCCGCCGGCGGCTCGGGGCGCGCCCAGCCCCTCGACGTCGTCACGCCCGCCGGCGCCGCCGTGCTCGCGGCGGTGCTCGTGGAGCTGTGGGCCCTGGACGAGGACGAGGCCCGCGCCCGGCTCGTCCCGTCCCTGCTCGGTCCGCTGCAGCTCCTGGCCCAGCGCTCGCCCCGCGCCGCGGGACGGGCCCTCACCGTGCAGGCCGAGCTGGGCTCCGCGCCGGCCCACGTGGTGCTCGCCGGAGGGACCGCCGAGGACAAGCTCGAGGCCCGCCGCGCCGTCGGGCCCGCCGCGGTGCTGGGCACCCACGTGATCGACGCCGACGCCCCCGGGGCGCCCGGCGCCGCACGCGGGAGGACGGCGCCGGGCGGGCGGTTCACGGTCTACGTGTGCCGGGACTTCGCCTGCCGCGCCCCGGTCCACACGGTCGCCGAGCTGCGCGAGGAGCTGGCGGCGGGGGACTGACTCAGCCGAGCATCGCGAGCATGATCGCCACGTAGTGCAGCCCGAAGCCGAGGACCGTGCAGGCGTGGAAGATCTCGTGGAAGCTGAACACCTCGGGCAGCAGCCGCGGGCGCTTGGTGCCGTAGAACACCGCGCCGGTGATGTAGGCGGCGCCGCCCGCCGCGGTGAGCACCGCCGCCGGCGGGCTGGTCTGCCAGAACTGGGGGAGGTAGACGACGGCGAGGCAGCCCATCACCACGTAGAGCGGGGTGTAGAGCCACCGGGGCGCGAGCGTCCACAGCAGCCGGAAGAGCACCAGCCCCGCGGCGCAGGCCCAGATCACGCTCAGCAGCACCCGGGACTGGTCCGGGGCCAGCAGTGCGACGGCCAGCGGGGTGTAGGTCCCCGCGATCAGCAGGGCGATGTTGGAGTGGTCCATCCGGCGCAGGACCATGTGCAGCCGGCGGGGCCAGTAGGCGCGGTGGTAGATCGCCGACACGCCGAACAGCAGGATCCCGGTGACCCCGTACACAGCGCACGCGATGCGCAGCTCCGTGGTCGGGGCGAGCATTATCGCCACGAGCCCCAGGGCGACGACGACGGGCGTGAAGCCGGCGTGGATCCAGCCCCGCCACGCGGGCTTGCGCTCCGCGAGGTCCTCGAGCCGGTGCTCGATCGCCTCCCCGAGCTCTGCGGCGGCGCGGGCCGGCCCCCCGTGCGAGTGCTCCATGGTGTTCCTTCCGGCGTGCTGCGGTGAATCCGGACGATCCTCCACCGGGTAGTTTAGGAGGCGTCCCCGGCCGCCGCCCGGGCCCGTGACCGCCGACACGGCCGGGCCCGCCGCCCCCACCAGCTCCGGCGGCGCGCCAGGCACCCCGCTCAGCACGAGCACCAGCACCAGGACCCGCGGCCCCCGCCGCGGGCGAGACCTCGGGAGGACCCACAGATGCCCAAGCCACGGCCGCTCTACCGGTTCTACGAGCGCCGGCTCGCCGCCGACCTCGACCCGCGGCGGCTGCCCAAGCACGTCGGCGTGCTCGTGGACGGGAACCGGCGGTGGGCCAAGCAGTTCGGCGCCTCGACCGCGGACGGGCACAAGGCGGGGGCGCAGAAGATCGTGGAGTTCCTGGGCTGGTGCCGGGAGCTGGACATCGAGGTGGTCACCCTCTACATCCTCTCCACCGAGAACCTCAAGCGTCCGGCCGCGGAGCTGGAGCCCCTGCTCGAGATCATCTCGGACCTCATGGAGACCCTCTCCGAGACGGGCATCTGCCGGGTCCAGCCCGTGGGCGCCCTCGAGATGCTGCCGCCGCGGCTGGCCGCGTGCCTGGCCGACCTCACCGAGCGCACGGCGGACAACGCCGGCCCGCACCTGAACATCGCGGTGGGCTACGGCGGCCGGCAGGAGATCGTCGACGCCGTGCGGGAGGTCCTCACCGAGGCCCTCGACGCCGGCGCCGACGTCCGGGAGCTGGCCCAGGAGCTGTCGGTGGAGCACATCTCGGAGCACCTCTACACCCGCGGGCAGCCGGACCCGGACCTGCTCATCCGCACCTCGGGGGAGCAGCGGCTCTCCGGCTTCCTCATGTGGCAGTCCGCCTACAGCGAGTACTACTTCTGCGAGGCCCTGTGGCCGGACTTCCGGCGGGTGGACTTCCTGCGGGCGCTGCGCGACTACGCGTCCCGCCAGCGGCGCTTCGGCGGCTGAACCCCCGGGACGTCGCTGGCAATTTCCGCCTCGTTCACCGTTTCTGCTCGCGCGGCGGGTCCGGCCTGCGTACGTTGTCCTCAGGCGGGCGGCGCGGACGCCGACCGCCGGACAGAGGAGGAAGGGCCGCCATGAGCATCTCCAAGAACACGGAGCGCATCGTCGACATCTCCGCCCCGCTGGGCGCCGCCCAGCCGCGGACCGGGGTGCGCTCCTACGTGATCGACACCTCGGTGCTCCTGTCCGACCCACGGGCCGTCCTGCGCTTCGCCGAGCACGAGGTGGTGCTGCCGGTCGTGGTGATCACCGAGCTGGAGGGCAAGCGGCACGACCCCGAGCTGGGCTACTTCGCCCGGCAGGCCCTCCGCCTGCTCGACGACCTGCGGGTGGAGCACCACGGGCTGAACCGTCCCGTCCCGATCGGGGACCAGGGCGGAACCCTCGTGGTGGAGCTCAACCACGTCTCGGACACCGTGCTGCCCGTGAGCTTCCGGCTCAAGGACAACGACTCCCTGATCCTGGCGGTGGCCCTGAGCCTCTCCAACGACGGCCGGGACGTGTGCATCGTGTCCAAGGACCTCCCGATGCGGGTGAAGGCCTCCGCGCTGGGCCTGGAGGCCGAGGAGTACCGGGCGGAGTGGGTGGGCTCGGACGTCGAGTGGTCCGGCACCGCGTCCGTGGACGTGCCCGACGACGTCGTGGACCGGCTCTACACCGGTGAGGCCGTCGTGGTCCCGGGCACGGAGGGCCTGCCGGCCAACACGGGCCTGACCCTGCACTCGACCCGCGGCAGCGCCCTGGCGCGGATCCGCGCGGACGGTGCGGCCCGGGTGGTGCGCGGGGACCGGGACGTCTTCGGCGTCAACGGCCGCTCCGCCGAGCAGCGGCTGGCCATCGACCTGCTGCTGGACCCCGAGGTCGGCATCGTCTCCCTCGGCGGCCGGGCCGGCACCGGCAAGTCCGCCCTGGCGCTGTGCGCGGGCCTGGAGACGGTCATGGAGCGCCGCGAGCACCGCAAGGTCATGGTGTTCCGCCCGCTCTACGCGGTGGGCGGCCAGGAGCTGGGCTACCTGCCCGGCTCCGAGGAGGAGAAGATGAACCCGTGGGGCCAGGCCGTCTTCGACACCCTCGGGGCGCTGGTCTCCCCGGAGGTCGTCGAGGAGGTGCTCGACCGCGGGATGCTCGAGGTGCTGCCCCTGACCCACATCCGCGGCCGCTCCCTGCACGACGCCTTCGTGATCGTGGACGAGGCCCAGTCGCTCGAGAAGAACGTGCTCCTGACGGTGCTCTCCCGCATCGGCCAGGGCTCCAAGGTGATCATGACCCACGACGTCGCCCAGCGCGACAACCTGCGGGTGGGCCGCCACGACGGGGTCACCGCGGTGGTCGAGGCGCTCAAGGGCCACCCGCTGTTCGGCCACGTCACCCTCACCCGCTCGGAGCGCTCGCCGATCGCGGCGCTGGTGACGGAGGTGCTGGGCGACCTGGAGCCCTGAGGCCGGCCCGTGGCCGGTCGGCTCAGGGGCCGACCGGCCAGGGCAGGTGCCGGCTCACGTCGGTGAGGTCCAGCCGCACGGAGGTGAAGAGGTCGTCGATGAAGTAGTCGTCGACGGCCTCGATCCTCAGGTCGTGGCCGGTGCCCGCGAGGGGCCCCTCGAGGACCTCCGAGCGCACGCACACGCCCGTCCGCTCGTCGAGCAGCACCCGGGTGCGGGCCGGGGCGAGCGGATGGCCCGGCGTGCTCGGCGTGTAGGCGGAGCCCGGGGACACCACCGCGCCGCGCACCGCCCGCCCGTGGTGGACGCCCGTGAAGACCTCCTCGACGGTGCACGGGCGCCGCTCCGGCAGATAGGGCGGCACGGGGGCGCTGCCGGCGAGCTCGACCGGGTCGAGGATGGCCTGCCAGCGGCCGCCGCCGAAGACGGGGTCCCCGTAGGCGGCCTCCGGCCGGCGCTCCACCAGGCCGGAGTCGGTGAAGACCGGGGTCACGAGGGACGGCGCGAGCAGCCAGGACGACGAGGTGGAGGCCACGTAGAAGTCGTCGCGCGAGCGCTCCAGCGAGGTGGCCGTGTAGAGGGGGACCCCGTCCAGGGTCTCCACGCGCAGCTCCGACGGACGGCGCACCCACGCCCGCACCGGCTCGCGCGGTGCCTGGTCCGGTGGTGCGAGCCAGGACAGCCCGAAGCGCAGGGTGTCCCAGCGCCACGGCGAGGACCGGCACAGCGCGGCGAACTCGTCCGGATCGGTGGGCGCGGGGGAGCGGGGCATGGCCCCAGTCTAGAGAGGCCGGCACCGGTCCACAGGGCCCGGGCCCGCCGGCCGGCCCGGCGGCTACGATGCCCGGTGTGAGCGCCTTCCTGACCGACCAGTTCGCCCGCGGGGACGCCGCGGGCTGGGCCGCCGGGGCGCTCGCGGCGGCCGGCCTGCTGGTGCTGGCCGGCGGGTGCGCGTGGCTGTGGCGCACGGACGTGCGCGAGCACCTGCTGCCCGGCCGGGTGGTGCGCCCGCTCTATCCCGTGTGCGGCGGGCTGCTGGGCGCCGCGGCGCTCGTGGCCGGGGAGCCGGTGCGGCTGCTGTGGATGCTGTGGGGCCTGGCGGTGATGGGCGGGATCTACGTCCTGCTCCGCCTGCTGCATCCCGCCGGGATGGGGATGGGCGACGTCCGGCTGTCCGGGCTGCTGGGCATGTGCCTGGCTTCGCCTCGGTGTGGCACGCGGTGCTCGGCGCGGCGGCCGGGTTCGTGCTCGGCGGTCTGGCCGGGGCCCTGCTGGTGGTCGCGGGCCGGGCCGGGGCCCGGACCCGCGTGGCCTTCGGCCCGGCGATGATCAGCGGCGCCCTCGGGGTGCTGCTGCTGCTCTGAGCGCCCCGGCCGGCCCGTGCCGCGCGATCCGTGCCGCGCCGGCCCGCGGGCGCCTGCCAGAATGGGCCGGGACCCCCGGCCCCCGGGCCGACCACCGCCGGACAAGGAGCGCCCATGCCCGTCCCCGAGTTCGTCCTCTCCCTGCGCGAGAAGATCGGCCACGACCTGCTCTGGCTGCCCGCGGTCACCGCCGTCGTCCTGCGCGACGACGGCCGGGTGCTGCTGGCCCGGCGCAGCGACAACGGCAACTGGGGGCTGGTCAGCGGGATCGTGGAACCCGGCGAGGAACCGGCGGTCACGGCGGTGCGGGAGTGCCTGGAGGAGACCGGCGTCGTCGCCGTCGTGGAGGACCTCGTGGCGATCAAGGCCGGCGAGCCGGTGCAGTACCCCAACGGGGACCGGTGCCAGTTCCTCGACCACACCTTCCGCTGCCGCTGGGTCTCCGGGGAGGCCCGGGTCAACGACGACGAGTCCCTCGAGGTCGGCTGGTACCACCCGGCCGACACCCCGGAGCTCCCGCCGCACCAGCGGGCGCGGCTCGACGCGGCCCTGGCCCACGACGGCCGGGCGCGCTTCGTGGTCTGAGCCGGCGGCCGCTCCCGGTCCGGACCGGGAGCGGCCGACGCCGCGGGGGAACGACGCACAAGAAACACAGCGTGCTTACTTGTGGGCCGGTGCACACGTTCCTAGACTCGGAAGCGTCCGCACCCGCAGCACCGACGAGCAAGGAGGAGCAACATGGCCACAGGAGAGACCGGTTTCGACGACGTCACCTACGACCTGGTGTCCGTGCAGTACCACGCGCTCAAAGCAGGTCACGACTACGGCCAGTACGTGCGGGACGCCCGCAACGCCGGCCGCGACGACATCGCCGACTTCTTCGAGAAGGTGATGTCCGAGGACTCCGCACGGGCCCAGCAGTGCCACGAGTTCATCAAGGAGCTCTCCAAGTCCGGCGAGTCCGGCCCCGCCGTGACCTCCTGATCCGGAGCACCGGTCCGGGGCGGGAGCCGCCGGACGACGAAAAGGGGTCGCCGCGACCGGGACCGTGTCCGGTGCGGGGGCGACCCCCTTCCGCGCGTGCCTCGCGCCGGGTCAGTCGTTGGGGCCCGTCATCGTGGTGACGTCCAGCGCGCGGTCCAGCTCCTCCTCGGTGAGCTGCCCGTTCTCGACGTAGCCCAGGGCGAGGGTCGCCTCGCGCACCGTCATCTTGTTCGCCACGGCGTGCTTGGCGATCTTCGCGGCGGCCTCGTAGCCGATGGCCTTGTTCAGCGGGGTCACGATGGAGGGGGAGGCCTCGGCCAGGAACCGGCAGCGCTCCACGTTCGCCTCGAGCCCGTCGATCATCTTCTCCGCCATGACGCGCGAGGAGTTGGCGAGCAGCCGGATCGATTCCAGCAGGGCGGAGGCCATGACCGGGATGCCCACGTTGAGTTCGAAGGCTCCGTTGGTGGAGGACAGGGACACCGTGGTGTCGTTGCCGATCACCTGGGCGCAGACCTGGATCGTGGACTCGCAGATCACCGGGTTCACCTTGCCCGGCATGATCGAGGAGCCCGGCTGCAGGTCGGGGATGAGGATCTCGCCCAGGCCGGTGTTGGGGCCGGAGCCCATCCAGCGCAGGTCGTTGTTGATCTTCATGTAGCTGTAGGCCACGGTGCGCAGCTGCCCCGAGGCCTCGACGAGGCCGTCCCGGTTGGCCTGGGCCTCGAAGTGGTTGCGCGCCTCCGTGATCGGCAGTCCGGTCTCCTCGGCCAGCAGCTCGATCACGCGGGCGGAGAACCCGGCGGGGGTGTTGATGCCGGTGCCCACGGCGGTCCCGCCCAGGGGCACCTCGGCCACGCGGGGCAGGGCGGCCTGGACGCGCTCGATGCCGTAGCGCACCTGGGCGGCGTATCCGCCGAACTCCTGGCCCAGGGTCACCGGGGTGGCGTCCATCAGGTGCGTGCGCCCCGACTTCACGACGTCCCGGAACTCGGCGGCCTTGCGCTCGAGGGACTCGGCGAGCTGCGTCATGGCGGGGACCAGGTCGTTGACCAGGGCGCCCGTGACGGCCACGTGCACGGAGGTCGGGAAGACGTCGTTGGAGGACTGGGAGGCGTTGACGTGGTCGTTGGGATGGACCTCGACGCCCTTGCCCTCCAGCGCCCGGCTGGCCAGGGTGGCCAGGACCTCGTTGGTGTTCATGTTGGAGGACGTCCCGGAGCCGGTCTGGAACACGTCGATCGGGAAGTGCTCGTCGTACCGGCCCGTGGCGACCTGGTCCGCGGCCTCGGCGATCGCGCGGGCGCGCTCGTCGTCGAGCACCCCCAGCTCCGCGTTCGCCAGGGCGGCGGCCTTCTTGATCTGCGCCAGCGCGACGATGTGCTGGGGCTCGAGGGTCCTGCCGGAGATGGGGAAGTTCTCGACGGCGCGCTGAGTCTGGGCGCGGTACAGGGCCTGTGCGGGCACCCGCACCTCGCCCATGGTGTCGTGCTCGATGCGGTACTCGGTGGACGCTGCCGTGCTGTTTGCCGTGGTGTCTGTGGTGGTGTTCGCCATGGCGTCAGTCTAGGTCAGCCCGGGGTGACGCCCGGCACGGTGACCCGCGGCGTCCGGGGTCCTCAGCGGGCCGGCAGCCAGGTCCCGTGGCCGTGCACGAGCTCGGCCTGCCCGTCCTCCAGGTGGTAGAAGACGCCCACCACGGCCACCTCGCCCTGCGAGACGGCCTCGTTGATGATCCGCGACTGCTCGAGCAGCCGGGAGGCCGTCTGCTTGGTGTGCTCGACCACGGCCGAGTTGACGTCGGGCTCCCCGTGCCGCCGGGCGTCGAGCACGGACGGCATGATCCGCTCGATGAGGTCCCGCTGGAAGCCGCGCGGCATGTCCCCGGAGTGCGCGGTCGCGTGCGTGGCGCTGACCGCCCCGCACGAGTCGTGGCCCAGGACCATGACCAGCGGGGTGCCCAGGTTGGCCACGGCGTACTCGATCGAGCCGAGCACGGCGTCGTCGATGACCTGCCCGGCGGTGCGGACCACGAAGGCGTCCCCGAGCCCGAGGTCGAAGATGATCTCGGCGGCCAGCCGGGAGTCCGAGCAGCCGAAGATCACCGCGAACGGGTCCTGTCCGCCCGCCACGGACTGCCGGCGGGAGGCGTCCTGGTTGGGGTGCAGGGACTCGCCGGCCACGAAGCGGGCGTTGCCCTCGCGCAGGCGCTGCCAGGCGGCGGCCGGGGTGCGGGGCGAGGAGTCGTCGGATCGGATCTCGGGGGTCATGGCTGCTCCGTGGGTGCGGGGTCGGAGACCTCGGCGAGTGCCGCGGTCACTGCGGTGGCGAGGTGGTCCAGCTCGGCGCCGGGCGCGTCGCCCTTGAGCACCACGGTGGAGCCGTCGACCTCGCCGGAGTAGACGGTCAGGGCGTCCCGGTCCCGGGACTCCTCCCGGACGTGGACGTCCCACTGCACGCCCCCGGCCTCGGCGGTCGCGGAGACGGGCACGGCCTCGGTCTGCTGGGCCAGCCACGTGGGGTTGGCCAGGGACGTCTGCACGAGGCCGATGAAGTTGCCCTGCGGGGTGGCCCAGCCGATCTCCCAGTAGGGCACGCCCTCCGCGGCCCCGGCGTCCCAGCGGGCGTAGTTGGCCGTCCAGTCCTCGCCCGGCTCGGGGACGACCGGCGGGAACGGGGCCTCCTCGGCCACGTAGTCCGCCTCCTGCGCCACGTCGACGTCGGGGCGGTACGGCTGGGCGTCCGGGCGCGGCTGGAGCCACACGAACGGCAGCACCAGCAGCAGCAGGACGGCCATCGAGATGATCATGCCCTGCACGGGGGCGTTGATCCGCCGCGCCTGCTTCTCCGTGATCTGGGGCAGGGGCGGCGTCCCGGGGTCGGGCGCGGCCGCACGGGGCGCGTCCGCGGGCGGCTCGGCGGAACGGTCGGGGGTCGGGGAACTCACGGGTCCATTGTGCCCTGTCCGGGAGGTCGCGGTCGCACCGCCGGGCTGACTGTGAACCGGCTCCCAGCGCGCGGACGGGCGGGCGATATGCTGGGCGGGACGCGGTCCGCGCCGCGGCCGATCCCGGCCCGGTGGCCCGCAGACCCGAAACTCGAAGGTGAGGAACATCGTGGCCCAGGAATCCCCCGGAACGACCAAGGCATCCAGCAACAACGTGGCCGACCGCAACCTGGCGATGGAGCTGGTGCGCACGACCGAGGCCGCGGCGATCGCCGGGGGCCAGTGGGTGGGCGCCGGCGACAAGAACGCCGCCGACGGGGCCGCGGTCGACGCCATGCGGGCCCTGCTCTCCACCGTGCACTTCAACGGCACCGTGGTCATCGGCGAGGGCGAGAAGGACGAGGCGCCCATGCTGTTCAACGGCGAGCAGGTGGGCGACGGCTCCGGGCCGGCCTCCGACGTCGCGGTGGACCCCATCGACGGCACCCGCCTCACGGCGCTGGGCATGAACAACGCCCTGGCCGTCATCGCGGTGGCCGACGGCGGGTCGATGTTCGACCCCTCGGCCGTGTTCTACATGGACAAGCTCGTGGTGGGCCCGGAGGCCGCGGACTTCGTGGACCTGCGCCTGCCGGTCAAGCAGAACCTGCACCTGGTGGCCAAGGCCAAGGGCATCCACGTCAACCAGCTCACCGTGTGCGTGCTGGACCGCCCCCGGCACCAGAAGCTCGTCGACGAGATCCGCGCGACCGGTGCCCGCACCCGGATGATCCTCGACGGGGACGTGGCCGGCGCGATCGCCGCGTGCCGCGAGGGCACCGGCGTGGACGTCATGATGGGCATCGGCGGCACCCCGGAGGGCATCGTCACCGCGTGCGCCGTCAAGGCCACCGGCGGGATCATCCAGGGCCGGCTCGCGCCGGTCGACGACGCGGAGCGGCAGAAGGCCGTCGACGCCGGGCTCGACGTCGACGCGGTGCTCTCCACGGACGACCTCGTCACCTCCGACAACTGCTTCTTCGCCGCCACGGGCATCACCGACGGCGACCTGCTGCGGGGCGTGCGCTACCGCGGCCGGCGGATCACCACCCAGTCCATCGTGATGCGCTCCCGCTCCGGGACCGTGCGCATGGTCGAGGCCGAGCACCTCGCCGCGAAGTGGGAGAAGTACGCCCGCCGCTGACCCCGGCGCCCCGGCCCGTCCGGCCGGCACAGGACCCCTCGGGCCGGCCACCGGCACGGGGGGTCCTCGCCGTCCCCGTCATGCCGTGTCCGGGGGCCGCTGCGGCGACCGGCCGCCCTAGACTGGTGCCGAACTGCGGGCGCCGACCGCGGTCCCCCCACCGGGGCGGGGCGCCCGGGTGATGAGGAGGACTCCATCGTGAGCACCACGGTCAGCCCGTGCCCCAACCGCAAGACCTGGGACGCCACCGTCCGGGTGACCGGCGGCCACCCCCAGCAGCTGTGGGGGATCGGCCAGGCCCAGATCTCGGCCGAGGGCCCGGGCCTGCGGGTGGACCGGGTCATGGTCCACGACGCCGAGCAGCGCACCGTGGGCTACGCCCAGCTCCACCTGCGCTCGGAGGCCGAGCGCGTGGTCGCCGGCACGGTGCACGCCCACGTGCACCGGCCCCAGGACCTGCCGGTGGTCGCCGAGGCCCTGGCGCTCTGGGTCCGGGAGGAGCACGCGGCGGAGCTGCTGCGCTTCCAGCCCGACACGCTGCGCACGCCGGGCACGGCCGAGGCCCTGGCGGCCGCCGGCTTCGCGCGGCCGGCCACCGGCGGCGGCCCCGACGAGCCCCGCCGGCTGGAGGTCCCGCTGGGGGAGACCCAGCAGGACCTCTCCCGCCGGCTCTCCGAGGCGACGCTGGGCCGGTGCCGGGCGGCCCTGCGCACCCCCGGCGTGACCGTGCGCGAGGTCACCGCGCAGAGCCGGGCGCTGGCCAACATCGGGCTGCGCACCCGGCTCATCACGCAGCTGCTCGAGGACCTGGGGGACGACTCCCTGCTGCTCGTGGCCACCGAGGAGGGCGACGTCGGGGCCGAGACCGCCCTGGGCTACCTCTGGTTCGTGCACACGCGCGGGCTGGCGATGATCTACCGCCTGGGCTTCACCCGCCGGGGCCGCGATCTGGGCCTGGACGACGCCCTGCTGCTCACCGGGCTCGTGGAGCTGCAGAAGCGCCGCGTGCAGCGCCTCGACGGCGGGGACCCGGACGAGGCGGACGTGCCGCAGGTGGTCCGCGAGCTGGCCGGCACGGAACGGCCGGTGCTGGGTCCGTGGGAGAAGTCCCTGGGGCGCAGCCCGGCCGGGGAGTTCTCGGCGGAGGCGGCCGACGCCGTCGCGGCGCGCACCGGCACGGCCGTCGCCGCGGAGCTGGGCCTGGAGGCGCCCGCCCCGGCGCGGTCCTGGTCCCCGGACGGGCCGAGACGGCCGCCGCGCCCGCCGACGGCGACGGCGCGGGGGGCACCGGCCGCTCCCGGACCCGGCGGGCCGGGCACTCACCGGCGGGTGGTCGGGAGGGGCTCTCCGCGCTGCGCGACGCGGCCGGGCGCTGACGCGGCCGCGCCG
>NZ_MKJW01000132.1:0-15361 GCF_001942375.1 Kocuria sp. CNJ-770 | reverse complement strand
GGGTGCCCACCATCAGCACACCGGTGCTGCAGACCGGGACCTCCGTGGAGTTCTTCGGCCGTGTCGGCCCGCTCCGCTTCCCCTACGTCACGATCGTCTCCGCACAGGAACCGGGGCGGAAGCTGGCGCTCCGGACCACCCGGGGGATCGTGGATCTCCTGGCGGTCACCACGTGGGCGGCGGTGGACGGGGGCACCGAGGTGCGGACCACCGTCGACGGCCGGCTCACCGCGGCGAGGGCCGGCCTCGCCGCGTGGGCCGAGCGGATCGTGCGCCGCAACCTGGGCGCCGAGCTCGGGGACCTCAAACGGCTGCTGGAGACGGGGCAGTTCGAGTTCACCGTGCCGTCCCAGCTCACGGCGCACCCGCCCCGCTGCACGCTCGAGACCCCACCCGACTTCTTCTGAGCCCCGGCACGGCGCGCCCGCGGGCACCGTACGCTGGTGGCGGAACCTCCTTGACCCCTGCGCGCGCGCGGGACGAGTGTGGAACCACACGACAGCTATCGAAAGGTTTCTCCTATGGCCGAGAAGTACACCCTTCCCGATCTCCCCTACGACTACGCGGCGCTCGAGCCCCACATCTCCGCGAAGATCATGGAGCTGCACCACGACAAGCACCACGCCACCTACGTGGCCGGTGCGAACACGGCCCTCGAGAAGATGGCCGAGGCCCGCGCCAACGACGACGGCGCCGGTGCGGCGAAGCTGTCCAAGGACCTCCAGTTCAACCTCGGCGGCCACGTCAACCACTCGATCTTCTGGAACAACCTCTCCCCGGAGGGCGGCGACAAGCCGACCGGTGAGCTGGCCGCGGCGATCGACGACCACTTCGGGTCCTTCGACGCCTTCCGCGCCCACTTCACCTCCGCGGCGACCACGATCCAGGGCTCCGGCTGGGCGATCCTCGCCTTCGAGCCCATCGGCGGCAACCTCGTCATCGAGCAGATGTACGACCAGCAGAACGGCGTGCCCGTCGCCACGATCCCGCTGCTGCAGCTGGACATGTGGGAGCACGCCTTCTACCTCGACTACCAGAACGTCAAGGCCGACTACGTCAAGGCCTTCTGGAACATCGTGAACTGGGCCGACGTCCAGCAGCGCTTCGAGAAGGCGCGCACCGGAGGCACGTCGATCGTCTGATCCCCACCCCGCTCGGTCGGCGCGGAGCGCGCCGCCCACCGCGAGCAGGACCCCCGGACCGCACGGTCCGGGGGTCCTGTGCTGTCTGCGCGGCCCCGGCCGGGCCCACGGACCCCGGCCGGGCTCCGCCTCTCCCGCCGGAGGCGCGCCCCGCGGCCGGTCGTCCCCGGGCGCGGCCGCACGGCCGGGCATGTCGTCCCATGTCATGGCGGGGTCACAGGTCGATCACGGAACTCGATCCACCCCCGCCCATCCATTAGCGTTCGGAAAGGCGCCGGGGGAGCGGCGCCGGGGACCAGGGGAGACGGGGCGGCACATGCAGAAGGTCATCGCGGTACTGGCGGCCCTGGCGGGGGTGGCCCTCGGGGCGGCGGCGCCGCCGTGGGCGGACGCGGGACTGCGCGAGGACGGCACGGGGTTCGTGACCGGGAACGCCGTCCGGGCCGCGCTGGGCTGGGACGACGCGACCCTGCGGGCCGAAGCCCCGTCGCTGGAGTTCGTCGCCGAGTCCGAGTCGGTCACCGGCATCTCCTGGTCGTGCGTCCACACCGGGACGGCGGAGGTCGTCCCGCAGCGGACGGACCTGGTCGTCACCGAGTCCCGGGCGGTCACGAGCCGGCCGCAGACCACGTGGTGGGGGGCGGTCACCGGCTTCCGGCTGCAGGGCTTCGACGGCCGCGGCGCCTCGAGTGCCGTGCCCGAGGGGCCGGCTCCCGGCTCCTGTCCCACGGGTCCGTGGTCACCGGTCGAGGGCAGCACGCGGACCGTGGAGACGACCGGCGAACCGGTGCTCATGGTGCGCCACGACGGGGCGCAGCACCCGGTGCCGGTGGGCTCAGCCGCGGGCTCAGCCGTGCGGTGAGCCCAGTCGTCGCACGACGTCCCGCGTGGCCGCGACGATCCCGTCCACCTGCTCCGGCGTGATGTCGGCGGAGAGGGTGAAGCGCACCGCGGTGGTGGCGACCTCCGGCGGGTAGCCCATCGCCGTGAGCACGTGCGAGGGCGCGGTGTCCCCGGCCGAGCAGGCCGACCCCGAGGAGACGAGCAGCCCCCGCGACTCCAGGTCCACCAGGACCGTCTCGCCGTTGACCCCGGGGAAGCAGAAGGACGCGTGCCCGGGCAACCGGGACTCCGGGTGCTCCCGCGGGTCGGGGCCGGTCAGGAGGGCCGTGGGCACCTCGGCCAGGACCCCGGTGATCAGCCGGTCCCGCAGCCCGGCCAGGCGCACCGCCTTCGCCGGCCGCTCCTCGGCGGACAGCCGCAGGGCCGTGGCGAGACCGACGGCGCCCGCCACGTCGGAGGTGCCCGAACGCCGGCCGCGCTCGTGCCCGCCTCCGCTCATCAGAGGGCGCAGGGGCGTGCCCCGGCGCACGTAGAGCGCTCCGACGCCCTTCGGCGCCCCGATCTTGTGCCCCGCGAGGCTCAGCGCCGCCACGTCGAGCGCTTGTACGTCCAGCTCCAGCGACCCGGCCGCCTGGACCGCATCCGTATGGAACGGGACTCCCCGAGCCCGAGCCACCGCAGCCAGCTCGGCGACCGCCTGGACCGCACCCGTCTCGTTGTTCGCATGCATCACGGATACCACCGCCGTGCCCGGACGAACAGCCCCGGCCAGGTCGGCGGGGTCGACGAGGCCCTCGGCCGAGACGCCCAGCTCGGTCACCTCGAAGCCGTCCCAGCGGGCCAGGTCGCGCCCGGAGTCCAGCACGGCGTGGTGCTCCACGGCGCTCGTCACCACGTGGGTCGTCGAGGCGTCCCGGTCCCGGCGGGCCAGGGCGATGCCCTTGACCGCCAGGTTGTCCGCCTCGGTCCCCCCTGAGGTGAAGACCACCTCCGCGGGCCGGCAGTTGAGCACCTCGGCCACGGCCTGCCGAGCCGCGTCCAGCCCGGCCCGTGCCCGGCGGCCCACCTCGTGGTGGCTGGAGGCGTTGCCGAACTCCTGGGTGAGGTAGGGCCACATGGCCTCCAGGACCTCACGCCGCACGGGAGTGGTCGCGGCCGCGTCGAGGTACAGCACGGTCAGCCCTCCCGGACGTCCAGGACGACGTCGAGTCCCAGGTCCAGATTGCGGGCCGAGTGGGTGAGCGCGCCCACCGAGATGACGTCGACCCCGGTGGCGGCGATCTCCCCGACGGTCTCCAGACTCACCCCGCCGGAGGCTCCACCGTCGCGCGGCCGTCGATGATCGCCACGCCGCTCACGAGGTCGTCCACCGAGAAGTTGTCCAGCAGCACGGTGTCCGCGCCTCCGGCCAGTACGGCCTCGATCTGGTCCAGCCGGTCGACCTCGACCTCGAGGTGCACCGTGTGGGGCAGACGACGGCGCAGCTGCCGCAGCGCGCCGGTCAGGTCGGTCCCGTCGGCGGTGAGCAGCGCCAGGTGGTTGTCCTTGGCCATCACGGCGTCGGAGAGCGAGTGCCGGTGGTTGTGCCCGCCGCCGCTGCGCACGGCGTGCTTCTCCAGCGCCCGGAGCCCCGGGGTGGTCTTGCGGGTGTCCGCCACCCGGGTCCGGGTGATCGTGCCGGGCGGGAGGTTCGCCGCCTGCTCGACGCGGGAGACGGTCTCCTCGACGGCGGCGACGTAGCGGGCCGTCAGCGTGGCGATCCCGCACATCCGCTGGGTGAGGTTCAGGGCCACGCGCTCGCCGGTCAGCACGGACCGGGCGGGGCCGGCCACCACGGCCAGCGTGTCCCCCGCGGCGAAGGAGTCCCCGTCGGCGGGGATCAGCTCCACGGCCACGGCAGGGTCCACGGCGGCGAACGCCGCGGCGAAGACCTGGCCGCCGGAGAAGACGCCGTCCTCGCGCGCGACGAGCTCGGCCCGCGCGAGGGCGGTGGCGGGAATGAGCAGCTCGGACGTGATGTCGCCCCAGGGCGCGTCCTCGGCGAGGCCCCGTTCCACGACCTCGGTGATGGCGGCTCGGGTCAGCATGCGGAGATCCTCTCGAACATGTCGTTGTGCGTATATGAACTCGGAGTGGTCAGATGGCCGTTGCGGGGTGCCGACCGCGCCCGGCGCCAGAAGGTGCGCCCGGCGCGGGCGGGCTCGGGAACCGGGCAGTCCTCCCGGAAGTGGGCGCCCCGGGACTCGGTGCGGTGCAGGGCCGCGGCGGCCACGGCGCGTCCCACGGTGAGCAGGTTCCGGTCCTCGACCGCGGGGCGGGAGAGCGCGCCCGGCGGCCGGAGCGCGGCCAGCCGGTGGACCAGCGCCTCGAGGCCGGAGCCGTCCCGCAGGACGCCGGCGCCGGCCCACATCGCGGCCTGGAAGGCCTGCCGGTCGAACGGCACGCCCGCCCCGGCGGGGTCCGGCAGGGTCAGCACGCCACCGGGCGCGAGCCGGGCGGGGTGCCGCCGGACACCGCGGGTCGGAGCGGGATGCGTCCGGTCGGTGCCGTCGGCCCGGAGGTCCGCGGTCGCCGCGGCGCCCGCCCGGGTCGGGCGCGGCCGGGTCCAGTGCGGCCGACGGACGTCGTCGGGCCGCAGGTCCCCGGCCAGGGCCTCGGCGGTGCGGGCACCGAACACGGCGCCCTCCAGCAGCGAGTTGGAGGCCAGCCGGTTGGCGCCGTGCACGCCCGTGGCCGCGCACTCGCCCACGGCGTACAGGCCCGGGACGCTCGTGCGGCCGCGGTCGTCGGTCGCGATCCCGCCCATCAGGTAGTGCGCCGCCGGGGTGACGGGCACCGGTTCCCGGGACCAGTCCAGGCCGTGCGCCCGCACGGCGGCGTCGATCGTGGGGAAGCGGCGCGCCAGGTGCTCGGCGGTGTCCGGCTCCGCGTGCCCGGCGCCGGCCGGAGCGGTCATGGCGGTGCAGTCGAGCAGCACCGGCAGGCCTCCCTGGGCGAGCGACCGGCGGACGATCTCCCGGGCCACCACGTCCCGCGGGGCGAGCTCGGCGAGCGGGTGCGCGCCCTCCAGGAAGCGCCGTCCGGTGGCGTCCCGCAGCACCGCCCCTTCACCGCGCACGGCCTCGGAGACCAGGAAGCAACCGGGAGCGGCGAGGGCGGTGGGGTGGAACTGCACGAACTCGAGGTCCGCGACGACGGCTCCCGCGCGCAGGGCCGCGGCGATGCCGTCGCCCGTGGCCACCGCGGGATTGGTGGTGTGGGGATAGAGCTGCCCGGCACCGCCGGTGGCCAGCACCACGGCGTCCGCCCGCAGCTCGCGCAGCCGGTCGCCGTCGAGGACGAGCGCCCCCCGTACGCTCCCGTGGTGGTCCGCGACCAGGTCCACGAGCATCGTGTGCCGGAGGACGTCCAGGCGCCCGGAGGCCTCGGCGTCCAGCGTCGCCGCCACGAGGGCGCGCTGGATCTCCCGCCCGGTCGCGTCCCCGCCGGCGTGCAGGATGCGGGGCACGGAGTGGGCACCCTCGAGGCCCTCGACCCACGGGGAGTCCGGGCCGTCAGCGCGGTCGAACGCGACGCCGTGCTGCACCAGGGCGGTGACGGCGGCGGCCGAGTCCTGCACGAGCACGCGCACGGCGTCGTCGTCGCAGGTGCCGGCCCCGGCTCCGAGGGTGTCCCGGACGTGCAGGGCCACGGAGTCCCGGACCTGCCCGCCTGGCAGGTCCGCCGTCATGGCGGCGATGCCGCCCTGGGCTCGGACGGTGTTCGTCTCGTCCAGGACGTCCTTGCTCAGCAGCACCACGTCGAGCCCGCGGCCGGCGGCCGCGAGGGCGGTGGTGAGCCCGGCGATGCCGCTGCCCACCACGAGCACGCGCGGGAACGGGGGCGTGCTCACCGCGGAAGCGCCGCCAGCATGCGCTCGAGCGCCACCTCGGCGTCCCGAGCGGTCGCGGCGTCCACCGCGATCCGGTTGATCACCCGGCCGGCCACGAGCTCCTCGAGCACCCAGGCGAGATAGCCGGGGTGGATCCGGTACATCGTGGAGCACGGGCAGATCACCGGGTCCAGGCAGAAGATGGTGTGCTCGGGGTGCTCGTCGGCGAGCCGGTTGACCAGGTTGATCTCGGTGCCGATCGCGAAGGTGCTGCCGGGCTCGGCGGCCTCGACCGCCTTGCGGATGTGGTCCGTGGAGCCGGACTCGTCCGCGGCGTCGACCACGGGCATGGGGCACTCCGGGTGCACGATCACCCGCACGTCCGGGTGCTCGGCGCGGGCCTGCTCGATCTGGGCCACGGTGAAGCGGCGGTGCACCGAGCAGAAGCCGTGCCACAGGATGACCTTGGCGTCGGCCAGCTGGTCCGCGGTGCTGCCGCCCAGGTCGTGGCGGGGGTTCCACATCGGCATCTGCTCCAGCGGGATCCCCATGGCCTTGGCGGTGTTGCGGCCCAGGTGCTGGTCCGGGAAGAAGAGCACCCGCCGGCCGCGCTGGAACGCCCACTCCAGCACGGTGGCGGCGTTGGAGGAGGTGCAGACGATGCCGCCGTGGCGGCCGCAGAACGCCTTGAGCGCCGCGGACGAGTTCATGTAGGTCACCGGGATCACGCTCTGCCGACCGTCGTCGTCGGTCTCCCCGAGCACGTCCATGAGCTGCTCCCAGGCCTCCTCGACGGAGTCCTCGTCGGCCATGTCCGCCATGGAGCAGCCGGCGGCGAGGTTGGGCAGGATCACGGACTGGTGGTCGCCGGAGAGGATGTCGGCGGTCTCGGCCATGAAGTGCACGCCGCAGAAGACGATGGCCTCCGCCTCGGGGCGGCTGCGCGCGGCGCGGGCCAGCTGGAAGGAGTCGCCGAGGAAGTCGGCGTGCTTGACCACCTCGTCGCGCTGGTAGAAGTGGCCGAGCACCACCACGCGGTCGCCGAGGGTGGCCTTGGCGGCGGCGATGCGGCGGTCGAGCTCCTCCGCGGACGCCTGCTGGTACTCGGCGGGGATGACCGGCTGGGCGGGCGAGCCGGCGGGCACGGCGTCGTCCTGGGACGCGCCGGGGCCGTAGCCGGCCGAGACGGTGGGGGCGAAGTCCCACGGGCTCGTCCCGAGGGCGGTGCTGCACGTGCTCGGGGCCGGGGTGGCGCCGGGCAGGTTCGCGGGCTTCTCGGTCAGCAGGTCGATGCGGGTGGCGACGGAGGTCATGTCTGCTCCTGGGTGCTGCGGCCGGCCGGGGTGCGGTCGGCGAGGTCGAGGTCGGAGTCGTGGCGGTAGAGCCGGGGCGGGCGGTGCCGGGTGCCCTCCAGGCGGGTGCCGGTGTCGAGGACGGCGCCGGAGGCCAGCACCTGGCGCCGGAAGTTGGCGGGGTCCAGGACGGTGCCGAGGATGGCCTCGTGCACCTCCCGGAGCTCGGCGAGGGTGAACGTCTCGCCGAGGAACGAGTGGGCCACGCGGCTGTAGGTGATCTTGTTGCGCAGCCGGTAGATCGCGTAGTCCACGATGTCGCTGTGGTCGAAGGCCAGCGGCGGCAGGTCCGCCACGCGCATCCACGTGACGTTGAGGTCGACGTGCAGGTCGGCGGCCTGGTCGGCGCGGATCGAGGCCCAGTAGACGATCGAGACCACCCGTTCCTCGGCGCTGGCCGAGCGGGTGAGCCCGCCGAAGGCGTAGAGCTGCTCGAGGTAGCCCGGTTGCAGGCCGGTGGTGAGCTGCAGGGAGCGGGCGGCGGAGGCCTCGAGGTCCTCGTGCTCCTGGAGCGGTCCGCCGGGCAGGGCCCACATGCCCCGGAAGGGGTCACGGATGCGGCGGACCAGGGGCAGCCAGAGCTCCTTGCGGCCGTCGGGTCCGGTGTCCCGGGCGGCGAAGATGACGGTCGACACGGCCAGGGCCACGTTCTGCGCGGTCAACATCACCTCCAAGCACCTCGAACCTTCAGGTTGCAGTGACTATAACACCGTTCTGGTCAGTCTGACGTTAACGGAGCTGTGACCATATCGCTCCTGACCAGGCCGCATGCAAACGCGTCTTGATTGCCTCCACAGGGGTTGCTCGAGCACAGCGCGCGCGGTCTAGCATCTGACCCATCCGACCGGGGCGTCCGGCCACGGCACAGCGAAGCGGGGAATCCATGGTGCGGTCCTGTCCACTCCCGGCGGCAGCCGGCGGAGCCCTCCTCGTGGCCCTCGTCCTCACCGGCTGCGTCCCCGACGACGACGGCGCCGCGGCGTCGCCTTCCAGCCCGGCATCGGCAGGTGTCGCCGCGGAGGAGACGGGCGGTGGTTCGCCGCCACCGTCGTCCACGTCCGGCCCCGCCGACGCGTCCGCCGAGTACGTGCCCGCCTCGCTGGACGGGCCGGCGCAGAACGTGCCGAAACCGGTCATGCCCGAGCTCGCGCGGGAGGAGTCCCGGGAGGGGGCGCAGGCATTCCTCGACTACTGGTCCGACGCGATGTGGTACGCGAATCAAACCGGCGATACAACGTATGTGCGTGCCATAGTGAGTGAATCGTGTGAAGTGTGTATCGACCAGTTCAATGTAGTCGAAGATGTTTATGAGCAAGGGGCGTGGTTTGTCGGAGGCAGGGAAAGCATATTATTGCAGGAATCGGTTATCACACCAACGAGTGACGGAGTTTACAAGCCTATTGCTTTGTCTGATTCCGAAGGCATAAAGCTGGTTGAACAGGGGCGGGTGACTTATGAGGCTCAGCCGCGAACGGGGAAGGGAGATCCATTTCCGATCTACCTTGACTTCGACCAGGATGCTTGGATCTACATCACTGCGGCAAATATGCCCGGAGTAGGCGTGTCAGATGAATAGACCTTTTCATGTCTGGGTTCTCTTGATGGGCCTCATGTGTATTCCTGTCGATTTAGCCTCGGCGAACTCTGCACCTCCGTCAGAACTGGCAGATCGAGTATCTCGGGCAGGGAGCGGTCATTCCGTTCCCAGTCAGCGCGGCGTAGACCTGTCGAGGGAGACGACGGCTGTTGCGGACGGAAATAAGATGAAATTGGAAGTCAGAATCGAGGAGGGGCCCCCGGTTGTCGCCGACAGCAGCGAAGAGGCCGTAGTCGCAGTGGGAGCCGGCCCGGTCGCCTATGACCCCGACGAAGATCCTGCCTTCCAGAAAGCGCTCCGCCAGTACCTGAGCGACCAAGGGATCGACCGGCCGTTCAACCCGGACACGATCGCGCAGTCGAAGTCGCAGACGTTCGGCCTGCAGAACCCGTGCACCAACCGGAGGGGCGCGGTCCTCGACGACTGCCTCGCCGAGCGGGTCTGCACCACGGACGGGGGTGGCGAAGGCGTCTACATGAACGTCGTCGTGCGCCAGGGGGAGGGCCCCAGCACACCGTGGGGAGAGCCCATGTGCGTGGCGGCCGCCGAGGCGGAGGGCGACGAGGAGATCGTGGAGCTGCCGACCTTCACCCTGCAGGATTTCAGGACGCTCGCCGTCGCGCCTGCGGCCAGCGCGGTCCAGCCGGCGCCGGACACCTTGAAGGGCATGCACACCAATGTCTACGCGGAGGCCCAGGGCCAGCAGTTCGCGACCGAACTGGGTGGTTTCCCCGTGCAGGTGCGTGCCGTCCCGGTGCAGTACGCCTGGGACTACGGGGACGGGGGCGCGCTCGGGCCCACCGAGCTGAGCGGCGCCCCGCTCGAAGAGGGGGCGTGGGACGTCGAGACCGACACGAGCCACGTCTACACCGAGACCGGGGACTACGCGGTCACGCTGACCACCTGGTTCTACGGCGAGTACTCCGTGGCGGGTGGGCCGTGGTTGCCCGTGGCCGGGTTGAACGACGTCGCGAGCGCCCCCGTCCCGATCAGCGTCTGGCGCTCCACGGTGCGCAACTACGCGGACGACTGCCTGCAGAACCCGCAGGGCGCCGGCTGCTGATTCCAGATCCGAGACGGGTCGCCGCCCCACGGCCGGATCACCGCGGCCGTGGGGCGTCCGCTGCTAGGCCCGCGCGCGGAAGCGCTCGAGCAGGTCGAGGTCGATGCCCGCGTGCCGCCGCGCCAGGTGCCCGGCGGCATCGGCGTCACGGGCGGTGATCAGTGCCACCAGCTGTTCGTGGTCCTGCAGGGCGCGCTCTTCCATGTCGGCCTGGTCCTGAGGATCGCCCCACAGGTGCACCGGCGCCGAGAGGGCGAGCTGCTGCTCGGCCCGGAAGAGGATGTCGGCCAGCACCGGGTTGCCGGCGGCCTCTGCGATCGCGAGGTGGAGAGCGGCGTCGGCGGCCTGCTTGGCGCGCCCGGACGGTGCGGCGCGGAACTCCTCGAGCCGCTCGTGCAGCAGGTGCACGTGCTCCTCGGTGCGGTTCTCGGCAGCGGCGCGCACGATCGTGTCCTGGAGGCGGCACATCGCATCGGAGGCGTGCACCAGGTCCTGCCAGGACGTGCCCAGGACACGGACCGCGACGTCGCGGAACTGCTCGTGGGAGTTGCCGGTCTCGGCCACGAAGGAGCCACCCGTCCTGCCGAGACGCTTGATGAGCACGCCGGTCTCCTCGAGCTGGGCCATGGCCTCGCGGAGGGTGGCCCGGCTGACTCCGAGGGTCTGCGCCAGGTCACGCTCGGGGGGCAGCTTGGTGCCAGGAAGGTACTGGCCGACCGCGATGGCAGTGATCAGGCGCTCGCGGACCGCGTCCGCTTTGCACTGCGGGGCCAGTGGCCTGTCCAGGGGGCCGGGGGCGCCCGGGCTGGATCCGGTCATGCCACCTCTTTCAGGGCTCGATGCTCGACGGAACACAGATTTAACAAAAAGGTCTACTTTTCAGACCTTTTGGTGGCTACGATGACCGCAACGAAAGGAGGGACGCTGTGTCTGTTGTCACCTCACTGGACGTTCCGTTCACCGACGGGTCCACCTGGGTCCAGGTTACGACCCCGGATGCTCCCCGACCGGGGGCCCTCCCACTGGTCGTCCTGCATGGAGGGCCAGGCTTCTGTCACGACTACCTGCGCAGCCTCTCCGCGCTCGCGGACGAGACCGGCCGGACGGTTGTCCTGTACGACCAGTTCGGGTGCGGCCGATCCTCCCACCGCCCGGAAGCTTCCCCGGACTTCTGGACTCCCCAGCTGTTCGTGGACGAGTTCTTCACGGTGATCGATCATCTCGGTCTGGAGGCCTACCACGTGCTCGGGCAGTCCTGGGGCGGGATGCTCGGGGCCGAGATCGCCGTGCGTCGTCCCCAGGGCCTGGCAGGTCTCGCAATCTGCAACTCTCCGGCCTCCATGGAGCTGTGGGCGCAGGCGGCTGAGCGCCTGCGGGCCGACCTGCCCGACGACGTCCGCACTGCGCTGGAGTCCCACGAGGCGACCGGGGCCTTCGACCACCCTGACTATGTCACGGCCACCAAGGAGTACGACCGCCGCCACGTGCATCGGACGGCGGAGGTGCCCGAGGACTATCTGGACTCGGAGCGCCTCGTGGAGCAGGACCCGACCGTCTACCACACCATGAACGGCCCCAACGAGTTCCATGTCATCGGGACCCTGCGGAACTGGTCGATCATCGACCGTCTTGCTTCCGTCGACGCGCCCACTCTCGTGGTCGCCGGGGAGTTCGACGAGGCAGCTCCCGAGACGTGGGCACCGTTCGTCGAGCGCATCCCAGATGTTCGTTCGCACGTGTTCGCCGGGGCGAGCCACTGCACGCACCTCGAGCAACCACAGGAGTTCCGGGCGCTGATCGCCGAGTTCCTGAAGGAGCACGACGCGCCCCCGGAGTGATCCTCCGCCCGTTGCTCAGCGGTTCTCCGCACACCTCTTCCTGTTCTTCCTCGTACTCCTCCTCTGTTCTAGGAGCCTGCCGTGTCCGAACCCGTCATCTCCACCGCGCTCTCCTCGCAGCAGCAGCTCGAGCGCCTCGGCTACAAGCAGGAGCTCAGCCGCTCCGTCACCACCTTCGACCTCCTCGTCTACGGCCTGATCTTCATGGTTCCGATCGCTCCTTGGGCGATCTTCGGCACCGTCTACAACGAGGCCCAGGGCATGGTGCCGCTGGTCTACCTCGTCGGACTGGTCGCCATGATCTTCACGGCGCTGTCCTACGCCCAGATGGCCAAGGCCATCCCGCTCGCCGGATCCGTCTTCTCGTACGTCGGCAAGGGGATCCACCCCAACCTGGGCTTCTTCGCCGGCTGGCTCATGCTCCTGGACTACCTCCTGGTGCCCACGCTGCTGTACGTCTTCGCCGCGGAATCCATGATCGGCATCTTTCCCGGCAGCGAGCGCTGGATGTGGGCGCTGCTCTTCGTGGCCGTCAACGTGGTGATCAACATGTCGGGAGTCAGCTCACTGAAGTGGATGAACCGGGTCTTCCTCGTCATGGAGCTCGCCTTCATCGTGGCCTTCTTCGTGATCGGCATCCGTGCCCTGACCGACGGGGCGACTCCGGGCTCCTCGTTCAGCATCACGCCGCTGTGGGATCCCGCGACCGTCAGCGCACCGCTGCTGGCCACGGCCCTGTCGATCGCCGTGCTCAGTTTTCTCGGCTTCGACGGGATCTCCACCATGGCGGAGGAGTCCACCGGTGGACGCGGCTCCGCCGGCCGCGCCATGGTCCTCGCCCTGGTCATCGTCGCGACCCTGTTCATCACCCAGACCTGGCTGGCCAGCCTGCTCGCCGGGCCGTACCAGCCCATCCCCGAGGACCGGGTCGGCAACGCCTTCTTCGACATCATCGGCACCATCGCCTCCACCCCGGTGATGAACGCGTTCTTCGTCTGCAACGTCCTGGCGGTCGGCATCGCCAACGCCATGGCCGCCCAGGCCGCCACGAGCCGTCTGCTGTACTCGATGAGCCGCGACGGCCAGCTGCCGAAGTTCCTGCGGCACATCAACACCCGCAAGGTCCCCAGCTACGCGATCCTCTTCGTCGGCGGTCTCTCTGCCGTGCTCGTGCTGTTCTTCGTGGGCCAGATCAGCCTGATCTCCTCCATGGTGAACTTCGGCGCGCTCACCGGATTCCTGCTGCTCCACCTGTCCGTGGTCGTCTTCTGGATCGGCCGGCGGAAGTCCCGGAACTACCTCGTCCACCTGGCCTTCCCGGTGATCGGGTTCGCCATCATCGGCTACGTCCTGCTCAACGCGGAGACCCAGGCCAAGATCGCGGGGCTCGTGTGGATCGGGGTGGGCGCGCTCGTCTTCGCCTACTACCGCAGGACCGGGCGCAGCACCGAGCTCGCCGAGGACCACGAGGACATCACCGTGTCCAGCCACTGACGCCCACGACGACGACCCCTCAGCACGAAAGGCACCCTCTCATGGACCACTTCCTCAGCAAGGCGCACGGCCGAACCTCCTTCTCCGCCGAGCACGAACCGGTGCTGCGGGTCCGTCCGGGCACGGGCGAGGTGATCGGGTTCGAGACCAATGACGCCGAGTACGAGGAGATGGACCGGTTCAAGGACCTCGACAAGGTCACCACTCCGTTCAATCCCGTCACGGGCCCGGTCCACGTCGAAGGCGCGCAGCCCGGTGACGCGCTCGCCGTCACGGTGCACGGCATCGACTTCAAGGAGTACGGCTGGTCGGTGTCCATCCCGGGTTCCGGGGCGCTGACGGACGTGATGGGCGAGGAGATCTTCACCCGGAAGATCCCCATCGACGAGGCCGGTGCTCACCTGACGGACACGCACGTGGTTCCACTGGCTCCCATGATCGGCTGCATCGGCACCGCTCCCGCCACCGGGGGCAACGACACCGTGATGCCGTCCTACGCGGAGGGCGGGAACATCGACATCACGGACGTCGGGCCGGGATCGACCGTCTACCTGCCCGTGCGGGTGGAGGGGGCGTACCTGTTCGTCGGAGACCTCCACGCCGTGATGGCCCAGGGGGAGTCGACCTTCGTGGCCATCGAGACCGAGGGGGTGGCCAAGGTCAGCGTCGACGTGGTGAAGGACCTGCCGCTGCGCGCACCGCGGATCGAGACGGCGACCGAATGGATCTTCGTGGGCATCGGAGACACGGTGCAGGAGAGCATCAAGCGCGGTTACGAGGACGCGTTCTGCTTCCTCACACAGGAGCACGGCTTCAGCAAGGAGGACACGTACGTGCTCATGAGCGCCACTGTGCACTCCCAACTCGGTGGGCCCACGGGATCGCAGGACCCGGACCCGCTGCACCCCTTCCAGGCGATCGGCAGCGTGACCATCCACCGGGTGCCCAAGAGCATCCTCTGAGTTCCCACGGCGGGGCAGGGCGCCGGCTGCTGACCCACGCGGCGGCTGTTGGGCCGTCCGACCCGAGTGGCACGATCGGTGCACAGCGGTTCCCGGCCCCGCCGACGAACCGGTGATCGGCCCCCGGGCGGACGCCCGGGGGCCGCCACGGCGACGCAGTGGTGCCACGGGTGGCGAGGTCCAGTGACCGGCAGCCGCTCCAGCACTCCTGTGCCACAGGAGGAAAGGGGTGGGACGGTGGCGATCTCCGGTACCTGGGTGCTCCACTACAGCTGGGGCTGCACCGGGAACTACGGGCGGACGAGCCTGGACTTCCGAACCGAGGGCACCTTCTCGGGCGGCGGCTGCTCGGGTTCCTGGCGGCAGCTGGACGGGATCCTGCTGCTCCGCTTCACCGACGGGCCGGCCCAGTACGGCGGGACGGTCACCGGCCGTGTGGGCACGGGCGCCATGTCCACCCTCGACGGTTCGCTGAACGGCTGCTGGTACCTGATCGAGCAGGGCGCGGCGGAGCCGTCGGACCGCGGCGCCGAGCAGCCCGCCGACGTCGCCGGCCGGAGGGCCGAGCCCGGCGAGGCCGCACCCGGCGAGCTGGACGCCGCGGGGAACCGGATCTGATGCGCGAGCGTCGGGAGGAGAGCGCGATGCAGCACGCACACGGAGCCCTCTGCGGTGTCATTCCGCCGTTCGTGCACGAGCACATGGCCGAGCACGGTGACGAGCAGACCCGCAGGAACGCCTTGTCCGCCCTGTCCGTGGACACGACCGTCCGGGCCGAGCGGCTGATCACCGATCTGACCGCGGGCGGTGTCGTGGCGCGGGTGGCGGCCCACACGGGGCGCACGGTCCACACGGCCCGCAACACCGGGGAACTGCCGGGCACCCCGGTGCGCTCCGAGGGGGAGCCGCCCACCGGGGACCTCGCCGTCGACGAGGCGTACGACGGGCTGGGTGCCACGGTCGACCTGCTGCGCGAGGTCTTCGGGCGCCACTCGCTCGACGACGCCGGCATGCCGCTGCTCGCCACGGTCCACTACCGGGAGAGGTACAACAACGCGGCCTGGGACGGTCGGCAGATGATCTTCGGCGACGGGGACGGCCAGTACTTCAACCGCTTCACGGCCGCTGTGGACGTCATCGGCCACGAGCTGGGCCACGGTGTCACCACGCACGAGTCCGACCTCCTGTACATGCACCAG
>NZ_MKJW01000131.1:14366-15814 GCF_001942375.1 Kocuria sp. CNJ-770 | reverse complement strand
CCCGCCAAACGATAAGCCTGCTTCCAATCCGACCGGGCCGCCCCCACCGTCAAAGGCTGAACCGTCGCATGAGCTGGCCACAGCGGAGCTGTCCGCTGGGCAAGGGCGGCTTGGACTTCCCGCCGCTGCGCGGCGGCTTTGGCGGAGGGTCGCGGCGTAGCCGCGTCCTTTGGGGAAAGGTCTTCGCGCGCGTGCGGGGGAGAACATACCCCCTTCGGGGGGACCGGGCCGACATTTATATCCACAACCGCTGCTGCCTCCTCTTCCGTCTTCTCGGCCGGCGTGGGCGCCGGTTTCGGGGGTGCGGGGACGGTGAGGGCGTAGACGGGGGCCTCGCCCTGCTTCTTGCCCGTGGACCGCGGGGTGTAGCGGGCGGAGCGGCCGGTGGCCACCACGGCGAGCAGCCCCCAGTCCTTGAGCCGGCGGATCATCCGCCCCACAGAGTCCTCGTGCACCCCGAGGCGCTCGGCCACCCATCCCCAGGTGGTGCGCCAGGTCCGTGAGGCCGGGTCCTGCTGCAGGGCAATTACCTCGACCAGGGCGGCCATGTTGGCCCGGCCGTCGGCGCGCATCAGCTCCAGGGCCGGGTGCTCCAGCACGGCACGCTTCCACGCGACCACGTGCCGGGCCAGACGGCAGCCCTTGGGCACGGCGCGCAGCACCACGGCCTTGGAGCGTTCGTAGGCCACCCGCACCCGTCGACGGTGCGAGGGGAGCTCCGCGGGGGACTCGAGGGCAGCCTCGGGGGAGGAGTGTGACCGAAAATCGGCGCGTTTGAGTGACGAGGGGTCCATTTGCGGACGCGCCTCAGGTACACTAGGGGACACAACAGTCCCCTGGTATTGGGTTCATGACAGGTTCCGATTCAGTTAGCTGTTGAAACGGCTGTCTAGGTCGCCAAACTTGCGACAGCCGGATGACTTCGACGGCCCGCCCTGCCAAGGCGGGCCGTCAGTCGTTTAAGCAGAGTTAGCCAGCGGTAGGCGCGGCTCCTCCCTGTTGTCGAGCTTGTTGGGTCGTCCCGCATCGCGGTCGATCAAGGCACCGATGTACTCGGCCATGCTGAGTCCCGTTCGATGAGAAGCTTCGACGGCCGCGCGATGCTGCTCAGGAGACACACGCGTGGACAAAGCCACTTTGTGTCCTTGCAGCTTCGGTTGCTGGTACTCGGTCATGAAGTCATCGTTGCACACCGCAACCGCAACCGGTAGCGGTGTGGGGTGTGTCTCCACGATTTCTTGGCCCCCTTGATTCTGAAACCTGAGGTGGTAAAGGTTCACTGAAGGCTCCCGCCTGGGTGCATCGCATCAACCATACAGTCTTTTGAACATGTTCAACATAAACATGTTCAAGTTCCGGGTAGCCTGGAGGGCATGTCTTGGCTAGGGGGAACTGTTTCCCGTTCCGACTCCGATGTGCTGGCTGAGCTGCCGGACCATCTCACCTGG
>NZ_MKJW01000131.1:13118-14232 GCF_001942375.1 Kocuria sp. CNJ-770 | reverse complement strand
CCCGGCGGGATTGGGCCATGACGTCACGGGCCTGTGGCTGGAGAAGGCTGAGCGGTCCTGGATTTTCCATGCGGCAGGGGAGAGCGAGCTGCTGCGCCGGCACGTGATCCTGCACGAGTACGGACACATCCTCCTCATGCACGGTGGATGCGAGCTGACGCTGGGAAACGCGTTTTCACACATCGGGGGCTCCCGACGAATCAAGACCCTTCTCGGGCGTTCCTCGACCTGGACGGCCCAGGAGATCGCGGCAGAGAACGCCGCCACGAGGTTGGCCGCCAGACTGACCCAGCAGGTGGATCCTCTGCTCGAGGCCTTCTGATGAGCCTCGGAGCGGTGTTGAGTCTGCTCAAAGCTCTGGCGTTCCTCTTCGCCGCCGTGGCAGTGGTCGTTCGTGTGCCACGAGTGGCGCGGCGACGCCGGTTGGACTTCGTCTGGGTGGGCACGGCGTTGGCGGCGCTGGCCTTCTCGGCCAACGGGGTCATGGTTCCCGAACGGACCGTGGATGCGTGGCTGGGCGGGGAGAACATCTTCCATTTGGTGCGCAACCTGCTCGCGCTCAGCGCCGTATGGTGCCTGCGGGCGGCCCTCGTCCAGTCCCTGCAACGCAGGCACTGGAGCCGGTCGCGGACATTGCGGGAGGCCGCCATAGGTAGCGCCTTGCTGCTGGGACTGACGGCAGCGTTCTTCTCGATCGACCGGGGCCCGACCTCGGGAGCGTTCATTCCGGACCACCTTGCCCAGGGCGGCACCCTGGTCTACACGCTGCTCATCATGGTGATGGGAGCCTGGAACGCCGCCGATGTTGCCCGTGTCGCCTTCCGGGAACTCACCCTGCGCCAGCATGGGCACGACCGCCTGCTGTGGCCGGGACTGCTCGGCCTGGGTGTGGGAGGTTCTCTGCTCGTGCTCGGCTGCACGCTCGAGGCCGGCTACGCGCTCCTCGGGTATTTCGGCACGTGGGATGCTGTAGCTGTGGCCCTGCGGGCCTCGTTCGGCCCGGTCTTCCTGCCCGGGGCCGTGCTGGTGTGCTTGGCCGTGGCGTGGCTGGGTCTCTACGCCCAAGGCCGGCGCCTGAAGATGGGTCTGCGCATGGACATCCTGAGGATCGCCC
>NZ_MKJW01000131.1:0-13008 GCF_001942375.1 Kocuria sp. CNJ-770 | reverse complement strand
CCTGGTGGACGCCCTCCGGGCTGGTCCAGCGCTCTGTCGGCCGATCCCCAGAAGGTTCTCTACAGTGCCGTCATCGCCGTCGAAGACGCCCTGCGGGCCGAAAACGCGGGCCTGTCGGAAAAGCAACGGTGTGCCCTGCAGGCCGCCGAGAGGAGATTTGAACTCACATCATGAGCACCTCGATCGTCGTCCCCCGCTGGGAGAGAACCGCCACGGAAGCCTTCCAGCCTCCGGTGCTGCTGGCGGCACTGCTCATCGCGCTGCCCTGGGGGGCGAACCCATCTGCGGCCTCGCTGTGGTGGGGAATCAGCGCGGCCCTGATCGTGTGCGGGGTTCCGCTGGCCGTGGTCCTCATGCTGGTGCGCCGAGGGGTCCTCACCGACCACCACGTGAGCGTGAAGGAGCACCGCCGACCGGTGATGGCCGGGGTGCTGGTGCTGGTCCTCAGCTACCTCACGGCGGCGATCCTGCTGCAGGGACCGATCGAGATCGTGGCGCTGCTCGTGGCCACGTTCCTGGCCGGGCTGGTGATCGCTGTGGTGAGTCCGTGGTGGAAGATCTCCGGGCACGGCATGATGATGGGCGGAACTATTGTTGCCCTGACAACATCCTGGGGTGTTGTCGGGCTGCTGTTCGTTCCGGTGGGCCTGGCGGTGTGCTGGAGCCGCATCCGGCTCCAGGACCACACCGGTCCGCAGGTGATCTCAGGCTTCATCTACGGGTTGGCCTTCCTGGGCAGCATCTACGCCTGGATCGTGACATGAGGAGAAAAGACGTGGGGGACGCCAACAGGGAACGTTCAGCCCAGATCTTGGCCGACAAGATCAACCTGCTGTTGGACACCCTGCGTACCGAAGCCGGCCAGCCCTACGACTTCACCACGATCCAGCAAGGCCTCAAGGACCGCGGCGTGGCCATCTCCCGGACGAAATGGCACTACCTCAAGACCGCAGACGTCCGGGTGCGTCCCGACGAGAAACTGCTCCGGGCGCTGGGGGAAGTGTTCGGAGTGGACCCGAGATACCTCGTGCAGGAAGACGGGCCGCTCCCTCAGCAGGTCGAGCAAGAACTCCACACGGTCCGCGCCCTCCGACGAGCCGAGGTGCGCAACTTCGCAGCCCGGGCCCTCGGTCAGATCGACCCCGAAGGCCTCCAGGCGATCCTGGACGTCATCGAGAAGGACCAGCGCGAGCGGTAGGCCGCGCCGCACAGCATTTGAGCCCTAGACGGACTGCCCGTAGGATCCGTATTGAACATGTTCAATACGGATTGGACGGGAAGGGCACTGTGGCATGGGAAGACATCAGTGAGGCTCGATGCGCGTCTCCGCACCCGCACTCGGCACATCCGCCAGGACATACTGCGTGAGAGCAGACAGCAGCCTCTCGAGCCGTGCGTGATTCGCGTAGTACAGCATCGGCCGGCCACGGCTCTGCTGCGCCTCCGCCTTCACAGCATTCATGGCCTCCAGCTCGGTCAACTGAGCACCGAGAGTCTTGGCCGGGAGCCCCGTTCGTTCCACCAGGTCCGCACGTAGCGCTGGCCCCTGCCTGAGGGCATTGATGATCGACAGCCGGACGGTGTTGCCGAACACCTTGGCGGCTTCGGCAACAAGATCAGGCTGACCTGCAGGGCGAACTACGGACGGCACGGAATTCATTGTGTCGCACCCGCAACACCTCACACGCAACTGACATCGCGCCTCAGGCCCGAGACCCATACCGCAACGAGCCGAACTTATTTTGACCGTCTTATACAGCCAAGACGTGCTACAACTTTTATAGCTGCATAAAACAGTCAAACGGGTTGGCGCTGGAAAGGGAGGTGACGTGTGAGAGACGAGGAGTCCCACGGCTCATCCACTCTGGCTATCGCTGTCCTGGCGCTGGGCGGGGTGATGGCGATCGGTGTGCCCGTCGCGGGTGTGGCCGGACTTGCACTGGTGGCGGACATGCAGGCGTCGGCCAGTAGCGGGTGCATCCCTGCCACGGTCGTCTCCGACGAGGCCCCCGAGGACGGGGTGATCAACGTCCCCAACGGTTGGGGTCCGCTGGTGGAGGAGGCGGCCAAGACGGCCGGACTCTCTGCAAGTGTCGCGGCCGCCCAGCTCAAGCAGGAGTCCAACTGGAATCCCAATGCCGGCAGCTCCGCCGGGGCCCAGGGCATCGCCCAGTTCATGCCCGAGACCTGGGCTCAGTACGGGAACGGCGGTGACGTCACTGATCCCGAGGACGCGATTCCGGCCTACGGCCGCTACATGGCAGAGCTCAGGAATGAAGTGAAGTCCCTGGCTGGCGACGACGCGGACCAGTTGGTGCGTCTGACCCTGGCTGCCTACAACGCAGGTCCCGGCGCGGTCGCCCAGCACAAGGGTGTGCCGCCGTTCGCGGAGACCCAGCGCTACGTGGAGAGAATCCTCGATGGCGGTCAGATCGAGTTCTCCGCTGGTTGTGAGGCACCCGCCGGGGGCAAGGCGTGGGATGGGGACCTCGGGGAGGGGGAGTGGACCGCGCCGCTTCCCGGGGGGAAGTTCACCTCCGGCTACGGGCGGCGCAATGTGCCGGGGGTGCCCGATTGGGCGCAGAACCACGTGGGTCTGGATTTCGCCACCCCGGGCGCCGGCCCCGGGCCCGGTGGGCCGGTGATCGCGCCCACCGATCTGCGGATCACCGGGTTCAACGCCACCGACGGGTGCGTGATCGCCAAGGTCGACAACGACGATGACCCCGATTTCGGGTTCGCCTTCTGCCACCTGCACTCCTGGGGCGTGAAGAAGGGCCAACGGCTGACCCGCGGTGACGTGATCGGTGTGGAGGGCAACCGGGGCCAGTTCGGCATGGCCGCCCACCTGCACTTCGAGATCTACCGGCCTGGCGCCCCCGACGTCGTCTTCCCCTATCAGGGTTTCAACATCGACCCCGAGCCGATCCTGCGAGAGAAAGGAGCGTGGCCGACATGAGCCGCCACTACCCCCATCTGATCACTGCCCTGGCACTGTGCGCCCTGCCCCTGGCGGCGTGCTCGACCAGCCCAGCCCAGGAGACTTCCGCCTCCTCCAGCGCGGCGGCCCCCACCAGCTCGGCCACGCCCAGCAGCATTCCCACCCCGGAGGTCCCTGGGGACGGGACGTTCCCGCGCATTCAGGACGTGGACCGTACCGATGTGGACTCCAACGCCCGCGCGGCGGCGTTGCTGTTGCACTCCTGGGACACCGCTGTGGACCGTACCGAGACGACGGCCGCGATCCGCGCCAAGCCGTTGATGTCCGATGAGTGGGCAGCGCAGCAGGTCGAGCCTGAGCGCAACTCCTCCCAGGGGGCGTGGCTCGGCCCGGCCGAGCACGGGGCCTACAGCCGGGCTCAGGCGGTGCCGGCGATCGGGGATACGACCCGCGACGTCGCTGACGATAAGGCAGTGCGGGCGTACAAGGTGACCTGGCGGTGGGCCAGCCGCGACGGGGAACCGGCCGGAGGCACCGGCACCCGGCACGTGACGATCTACCTGGAGAAGCACTCCGGGGCCTGGGAAGTCGTCGGCTCGGCGCGGAGCAGATCGTGGCCGATGCCCAGGGAGAGGTGCTGACCTATCCGGTGCTCGATGCCGCCACCGCGCACGAGGTGGCCGCGGATGCGGCCACCGAGGCGTGCCGGCGGCTGGGGTTGAAGGCGTGCCGGGTGCAGGGTCACACCGAGGACGGGTCGGTGTACGAGATGGTCGTGGACGCCGAGCTGGGCACCTTGGAGGAGTACGAGCCCCCGGCTGGCCCCGGGCCTGCCACCAGCAATGGGGCCCGGCAGGTCGGGAGCAGCACCAGCACGCGCAAGAGGGGTGCCCGGTCTGTGAGCCAGCGTCGTCGTGCCCTGGCGATCTGGGGCAGCGTCGGGATTCTGGGATTGACGGCCGGCACCTCAGTGGCGATGAACCTGACCGACGATGACCGGGAGCCGGTCGCGGTGGTGCACACCCCGCCCCCGGCTCAGTTGCCGGTGCCGGCTCCGGCCGGGTGGGACACCTACGGTGCCTGGGCCACCTCCATGTCCGGGTCCCAGGTCAAGGCGGTCCTGGACTGGGAAGGCCGCCCGGTCAGTGTCGAGGGCAGCAAGCTCATTGGCCACGATCCGGCCACGGGTGTGGAGCAGTGGAACCGTAGCGCACCGTTCACCGTGACCCAGCTGGCGGTGTTCACCGTGGACGGGCAGACCCGTTTGGCGGCCGCCACGGGCAAGGAGCTGGTGCTGTTCACCCCGGACTCCTCGGACCCGATCCGGGTGGAGGTCCCCCAGGAGGCGAGTGTGGTCCTGGACGGCGGCACGGTGCCCCGGCTGGATCTGCCCACCAAGAAGTCGCTGCTGGTGAAGGCGGACGGGTCGACCGTCTCCCGGGTGGTGCCGGCGGCCGCTAAGCCTTTGGAGGCTCAGGGGGATGACCTGATTGCCGCTGATGCCAAGGCGGGGAAGGTGTGGCGGGTCGGCACCGACTCGGCCGCCCTGCCTAAGCCGGCGACCTTGCCGGCCCCGGCTAAGGGCGCGGAGCTGACCGCTGTGCTCGGCAGCGTGGAGGGCCGGGTGGTGGCGGCGTGGAAGGACGGGAAGCAGACGGTCGTCGGATTCTACGACGTCGATGAGGCCACCGACGTCACCGCGGTGAAGCAGGTCGCGGTGCGCGAACTCGACGGCGCCCAGATCACCACCTCCGCCGTCCAGGCCGATCGGGTCCACGGGCTGTTGCTGGCCTCCACGGTGCTGGTCGATGTGGAAGCCACCACCGTCCACCGCCTCGATGGCCAAGCCAAGCTGGCCGCCGGCTACGCCTGGGTCACCAACGACGGTGAGCAGATCCAGGTCACCCGCGACGGGCAGACCGAAGCCACCACCAGGGCTGATCAGGCGGCGGTGCCCGACGTCATCACGGACAACGGGATGGCGATGACCCGGGTGGACGGCTCCACCGATGGCTCCCTCTACGCCCTGGTCAAGACCGGCCCCACCCCCACGGCCAGCCCCACGGCCAGCCCCACGGCCAGCCCCACTGCCAGCACTTCACCGACTGCGAGCCCTACCCCCACTGCCAAGGAGACCCCCTGATGAGAATGACCGCGACGATCGACTCCACCGGTGCCGTAGAGCTGGACACCGCCGGGCAGATCACCCGTGAGAACCACTCCACCGTGGGCGATGCCCGCCGGGCCGTGATGGCTACGGCCAAGACCTTGGCGGAGGAGACCAGCCAGGACATGCAGCTGCACATCGAGGACCCCTCGGGGTCCCGCACGTTCCTGGTCGGCGCCGATGGCACCTCCCGGCAGGAAAGTGTGGCCCCGGCAGCGGCCCCCTTCGAGTCCCCGGCCCCCGCGGAGTCGGTCGAGCCTGCTGTGGAGCCGGTGGTGCCGGCGTCGGTGGAGACCGCCCCGGAGGCTGCTGCGGCTGAGGAGGATTTGGCCCCTGCTGCTCCAGCTGGGGCCGCCGCCACTGCACCTAATCCGTTCCTCGGCGGCCGCCCCGCCACGGCTCACACAGTGGTGGAACCTGCGGGGCAGTCAGTGGCGGAACCCGCGGCTGGCAGCCGGCGGGAGGCGTTGCCGTCCTTCGTGGACCGCCCCGAGGTGGACGCCCCGGCCCAGCACGGGTGGCGCGGGGCGCTGAACTCGATAGGTCTGAGCCTGGCGCCCTCAGCCGCGGAGCTGAGCCAACGCCAGGACGAGGCCGCGGTGTCGGCCCACTGGGCGGGCCCGCGCACGATCACGGTGCTGAACCCCAAGGGCGGGGCCGGCAAGACCCCCACGGTGATCTGCTTGGCCGCCGTGTTCGCCCGGCTCTCCGGTGGCGGGGTGCTGGCCTGGGACAACAACAACTCCCTGGGGTCGCTGGGCTGGCGCACCTTTGATGCCGGCCATGAGGCGACCGTGGTGGATCTGTTGGGGCGCACCGAGCACTTCATGACCTCCGATGCCCGGGTGGGGGATTTGTCCGGGTACGTCCACCACCAGCCGGCGGACCGGTACGACGTGCTGCGCTCCGATGACCGTTCCGGGGACCAGGAGCGGCACATGGTCACCGGGGATGAGGTGGATCGGCTGCACGCGGTGGCCGCGAAGTATTACCGGGCGATCGTGATGGATTCGGGCAACACCGAACGCGGGGCGAACTGGCAGGCGATGATCGGCCACGCCGATCAGGTGGTGATCCCGGTGAAGTCCGTCGATGACGCCGCCGAGGGCGCCTCCCGGGTGCTGGCCGCCCTGCACGCCGGAGACACCCACGCCCAGGAGCTCGCCCGGAATGCGGTGCTGGTGGTGCTGTGCTGCGAGCCCGGCCACCAGAAGACCAAGGCGACGGAACTGGCCGCCGAGTTCGCCCCCTACGTCCGTGCCGTGATCACGATCCCCTATGACCGGGCGCTGGTGGAGGGTCGGGTGCGGTTCTCCGCGATGACCCCGGCCACCCGCCGGGCCTGGCTCCGAGCCGGAGCAGCAGTGCGGGAGGGACTGTGATCGTGGACAGCCCCCGCAACCCCTTCGTGGCAGCGCCGGAGGTCATCGAGGAAGAGGACCCGATGGAAGAGGACCCGATCCTCGGGTCCCGGGACTCCATCCGCGGCCCGCAGAACCTCCAGCAGAGGATGGCCGAGGAACCAGTCACGGACGAGGAGCCGGCCGCCCCGGTGGAGGTCACCCCGGCCACGCTGTGGCTGGTCGGCGCCTCCGGCGGGGTGGGCACCACCACCCTGGCCGGGCTGTGCTCCGAGTCCATCGTGGACGCGGCTGTGCAGGAGCCGGAGTGGGCGGGCCGTGCCTTGTTGGTGTGCTCCACCAGCGCAACCTCCCTGGAAGCAGCCGCCCAGCTGGCTCGGAAGTCCGCCACCGGGCAGCTGCCCTATGAGCTGGTCGGTCTGGTCATCATCCACGACCGGCCCAAAAACCGGGTCACCAAGCCCACCCTGACCTTCGCCCGTGGTGTGGCGCGCATGTTCCCGGTGGCCATGACCGTCCCCTACGAGTCTTCGTGGCGTGAGGTCGGAACCACCCCCACTGCTTCCAGCACTCGATTGAAGACCGTGCTGCGGAAGATCGAAAAAATCGCCCAGACCGGGCACTGAGAAAGGAAACCCCCCCAATGTTCGTCAACACCCTCAACGCCCTGATGATCCCGGCCATCAACGCCACTCCCACCCAGCCCCCGGGGATGGAGAACGTGACCATGATCCTGGGCTGGATTCTCTGGGCCGCCGGGCTCGTGCTGTTCGTCTACTTCATCTTCGGGCTCGTCACCGCCGGGCGGAACCGCCGCCGTGGTGATGAGGTCGAGGCCCCGGTGTGGCCGCTGGTCGCTGCTGCTCTGCTCGGGGCGGCCGGGGCGATCTGGAACATGATCACCGGCGGCTGAGCCGGCCCCCGTTCCTCACCCGGCACCGCAACGACAGGGAGACCCCCCGATGGACACGAACAACAACAACAAAACTCGGACCCGCCCCCGCTGGTTCGGTCCGGCGGTCATCGCCCTGGTGCTGCTGCTGGTCGCGGTGGCCGGCTGGACCATCCGCAACCTCACTACCCCCGATGAGGCCCAGGCCCCTACCTCACCTGCTGCCCCTGCTGCCCCCACCCAGGGGCAAGCCGAGGCAGCTGCCCCCGCCTCCGGGGAGGACTTCGCCTGGGACTGCCAGGCTCAGCTGAGCACGGACACCTCCTCGGTGGCCGATGAGGCCCCCGAGGTCCTGGACTGGGTGGCTGCTGGCTATAACGTGGTGCCCTCTTCCCCGGAGTTCGGCGGCTGTGAGCGACGGGACTCGGGGCTGCGGGTGGGCTACGCCCACTCCGAAGCCGGGTCGCTGATGGCTGCGGCGACTTATGCGATGGCTCTGGACCCCTCGGTGAGTGAGGACGCGGCCAAGGACTCGGAGGTGGCGATCGCAGAAGGCCCCAACCGGGACCGCCTGGAGGAAAAGGCCCAGCGCATCCGCGACGGGCTGGAGGAAGCCAAGGGAGGCTTGGCCGCATCCTCGGCCACGCTGATCGGCTACTCCCAGGACCACTACACCGACGAGGCGGCGTCCTACCAGCTGATCTACGACCTGCCTTCGGAGAACGGCCTGACGCAGACGATCGCCGGTCAGGTTGATCTGGTGTGGGAGGACGGGGACTGGAAGCTGGACCCGGCCTCGGGCACCTCGATGATCACCGGGGACCAGCACCAGGGCCAGCCCTACGTGGAGTGGGGACCAAAGCTGGTGGAAATCTTCACGACGATGCTCGACTTCGTGGGCACCTGGTGGCTCAACATCGGCGCCGTGGAAATGGGCCCGGGCTCGGCCACCGAACGGGTGCAGAGGGCCACGACGACGTTCGTCGGGGTCGCCGGCATCATCGGCACGGCCTTTGCGGTGCTGCGGATCGCTCGGGATCACAACCGGGAGTCGGCCGAGAACCTGGTGATGGGACTGATCCGCACCGTGGTGGTCTCCGGCCTAGCGGTCTCGATGGTGTCCCTGTCGCTGGCGGTCACCGATGAGGTCGCCCCGTGGCTGGTGGACACGATCGCCGGCAACGCGGCCCGGGACGGGCTGGGCCAGTCGATGGACCTGGACGCTGTGGCCGGGTCAACGATGGCGCTGACCACCGCTGGAATTCTGATCGTGTTGGCGCCCTTCGCCATCCTCGGGGCGATCCTCAACGCGGCCCTGGTGGTCTTCTCCTACGGGGTGGCCGGGGCCCTGTGCGGCATCCTGCCGATCTTCGCCGCCGCCTCGACCACGGAGCGGGGACGCAAGGCGTTCGACAAAGCGGTGGGCTGGCTGATCTCGGTGATCCTGTTCAAGCCGGTCGCGGCCGTGCTCTACGGCTTCGGCCTGGCACTGATGAACGGGATCAGCGGTACCGGTGACGGTGAGGTGGCCAACCAGGTGATCACCCTGCTCACCGGAACCGTGATCATCTTCTCCGCCTGCCTGTCGATGCCCGCCCTGGCCCGTGTCGTGGTCCCGGCCGTCAGTGCTGGGCCGCGCGGTATGGGTGCTGGTGGGCTGGCAATGCTCGGTGGTGCGGTGGCTATTGGCGCGGTCACCGCTGGTGTCGGCGCCCTGGCCGCCGGAGCTGCCGCCGGAGCCGGGGCCGCTGGCGCTGGAGCTGCCGGTGGAGCTGCGGGTGCTGGAGCTGGCGGTGGAGCTGCCGGAGCCGCTGGGGCAGGTGCCGGCGGAGCTGGTGCTGCCGGCACTGGTGCTGCCGGTGCTGGTGCTGCCGGTGCCTCGGGTGGAGGTGCCGGTGCTTCCGGGGCCAGCGCCACGGGTGCCGGGGCCGGTTCTGGCGCTGGAGGTGGTGCCTCCAGTACGACCGGAGCCCCGGGATCGACTGGTGCTGGTGGGTCTGCCCCGGCCGGTGGACCGGCCGGGGCAGAGAACGTGGAGAGCACCACGGCCGGTGCAGCTACTACCTCCGCGCCGGGGACCACGACCGGTGGGGCCTCTGGTGCGGAGAACGTCCAAAGCCCCGGCACAGGTGCTGCCCCGAGTAGTGCCGCCGGCACCGGCCCGGGCGGGGCCTCGGGTGCGGAGCAGGTGCAGACCTCGAGCTCGTCCCCGGCAGCGGCCGGTGGGGCATCCGAGGCGTCGGGGCCGGCCGGTGCCGAGCCGGTGGCTGCGACCAATGGTGCCGCACCGGCCGGGCACCCGGGCGGGGAAGGGTCCTCGGCCACCGGCGCCAAGAAACCGTTGATCAACGGCCAACGACTGGAATTCGGGCTGCGAGAAGTCGTCCGAGACAGCGAACAATCCATTGAGAGTGGTGAGGATCTGTGAGTAGCAACCAGGTAATCGTGCGGCAGTACGGCAACATCGCCGAGGATAAGACGGCCGGGCTGTTGGGGTTTTCGATGGTCTCCACCGTGGTCCTCGGTGTGGGGTCGGTGCTGGTGTTCTTATTCATCATGGCCTCCCAAATCTGGGTGGCTGCCGGCGTCGCGGTGGCCGCCTTCATCGTGGCCACCGTGCTCGGGTCCAAGGACCGCAACGGTCGCTCCAAGCCTGAGCGGTGGATCGCCCGGGGCATGTTCTCCCGGGCGGAGAAGAACCACCGGACCACTTACAAGGCCGGGCCGACCTCGCAGATCCCTGATGGTTCCTTCCGCGCCCCCGGGGTGCTGGCGGCGACCGAGCCGGTGTCCTTCACCGACCTGTTCGGGCATGAGGGCGTGATGCTGTGGCACCCGAAGTTGAAGACCGGAACCGTGTTCGTCATCGCCAACTCCTCCGGGCTGGGGCTGCTGGATCAGGACCGGGTGGACCGGATGGTGGGCACCTGGGCGGCGTTCCAGCGTGATGCCGGGTCGAACACGGAGCTGGTGCAGGTCTCCGTCACCACCCAGTCCACCACTGACCCGGGGGAGCGGCTGCCGGATGCGGTGGCCGTGGGCCGGGCTCAGGCGGGGTCCCAGTCGGTGCCGGCCTTCGCCCGGGCGACGATGGACGAGGTGGTGGCCAACCTCAACCAGGACGTGCCCAAGCTGGAGCAGTGGATCGCGTTGACCTTCAGCGCCCGGGCCAACGCGGGGGAGGGCGTGCCCGAGCGCACCGCCGAGGAACTGGCCACGGACGTCTCCTCGCTGCTGAGCGGATTCCTGGAACAACTCGAGCAGGCCGGTGCCGGGTCGGTGTCGCTGATGCAGGAGAGTGACCTGATCGACCAGACCTATGTCGCCTACAACCCGTTGGCGGCTGCGGCGGTGGAGAAGGCCCGTCTGTCGGAGGCCGGCACCGGTTTGCGCTGGGAAGAAGTCGGCCCCTCCGCCGCCCGGGTGGTCGGGTCCCCGGGTCGGTATGAGCACGGCGGGGTGGTCTCGAAGTCCTGGCAGATGTGGCGTCCCCCCGCCGGCACGTTCCGGGAGAACGCGCTGGTGGCGCTGCTGGCGCCCAACTCCGAGATGCTGCAGAAGCGGGTGACGGTGTTCTACCGGCCGCAGTCCCCGGACAAGTCCGCTACCCAGGTGCAGCAGTCGTTGACCAATGCGCAGTTCGCGGCGAACCAGAAGAACCGCCGCCCGACCAGCTCTCAGATCATCGCTCTGGAGAAGGCTAGGAAGGCCGAGCGTGAGCAGGCCGAGGGTGCATCGCTGGTGCGGTTCTCCATCGTCGTGACCGCCACCGTGGAGCGGGTCGAGCAGCTGCCGCGGGTGGCGGCCACCCTGCGGCGCAACGCCTCCCAGGGGGTGCAGTTGGGATTGCGGGAATGCGATTACAACGACGATGCGGCGTTCGCGTTCAACCTCGGTCTGGGTGTGGTCCCGGATGCCGTGGCCACGATTCCGGCTGATGTGCGAAAGGCGCTGTGATGTCTGCTTTCGACCAGCTCACCGATTCGATCCTCAACAAGGTCTTCGGCCGCTCCGCCGCTCAGAGCACCGGGCAGTTCCGGGAGCTCACCGAGAAGGGCGTGGACGTCGCCCACGGTGGGATGATCTCCTGGGTGGAGGCACCCCCGGAGTTCACCGCCACCTCCAACCAGACGGCCGGGCTGTGGCCCTTCGCGGTGGGCACCTCCTCACCCCTGGTCGGGGCGGTGCTGGGGCGCAATCAGCTCAACGGCTCGGTGGTGTGCGGGGACCCGATCAACCTGTTCCTGCGCGGCATCATCTCCTCCCCCTCCTGCTTCATCCTCGGTCTCCAGGCCCGGGGGAAGTCCTCGGTGGCCGTGCGCATGGCCCTGGCCCTGGTGGACCAGGGGTTCCTGTTCGTCGGGGCCAGTGACGTCAAGCCGGACCTGGCCGGGCTCACCGTCGAAGTCGGTGGCCAAGTCATCCGGGTCGCCCCCGGGGTGGGGTCGATCAACCCTCTGGATGCTGGCCCTTTGTGGCGCCGGCTGGGGGAGCTGCCGGAGGCGTTGCAGCGGCAGATGCGCGCAGAAATCCACAGCCGCCGCCTCAACGCCCTGACCGGGTTGCTGGAGCTGGTGTTCAAGGCACCGTTGGATGCCCGCCAGCAGGAGCCCACGGTGCTGTCGATGGCGATCACCGAGGCCGCCGAGCACGCCGAGGCCCAGGGCCGGCAACCGATCATCGGCGACGTGGTGGACGTGATCACGGCCGCGCGGCCGGCGATCATGGCCGCGATCCTGGTCGATGACGAGACCTCCTATCGGGGGCAGGTGCGCAACCTGCTGGCCGGTCTCAATGCCCTTGGGGCGCATGGTCCGTTCGGGGACGTGTTCTGCCGGCAGACCTCCGAGGAGATGCAGATCGACCAGTCGGTGGACTTCGACCTCTCCGCCATCGACGAGACCCTGCTGGACCTGCGGGCGGCGGTGCAGATCGTGTGCTGGTCCTATGCCCAGGCCGGGATTTCGGCGGCTAAGACGTTGGCTGAGGCGGGGCTGATGGAGGAGCGCCACCACCTGATGATCATGGACGAGCTGTGGCAGGCCCTGCGGGCCTCGGAGCTGTTGGTGCACCAGATCGACGGCATCACCCGCCTGAACCGGACTAAGGGCCTCGGGCAGCTGTTGATCACCCACTCCATGAAAGACCTCCAGCTCTCCACTGAGGAGCTGACGAAGATCGCCACGGGGTTCATGGAGCGGTCCTCCATGAAGGTTCTCGGGGGGCTGGCCCAGAACGAGATGGGGATGCTGGAGACCGTGTTCCCGCTCTCCGAGCAGGAGAAGGCGCTGCTGGTGGCCTGGTCCGCTGAGGGTTCGGTGAACCCCAAGACCGGGCGCACCTCACCCCCGCCGGGGCGGGGCCGGTTCATGTTGAAAACCGGAGAGGCCCCCGGGGTGCCGTTCCAAACCAACCTCACCGCCGGAGAGATGCGGGTCCACGACACCAACGCCGCCTGGGCGGCCGCACAGGCACGGGTGAACGCATGAACACCAACGACCAGAACAAGAGCTTCATCGGCATCCTGATCCTGTTCGCCGCCGTGATGGGTGCGGTCGGTCTGACCCACCTGGGGAACGTGCTGACCCCGGTGACCGGGGACCTGCCCTGGAACCCGTTCACCCTAGGGATCGAGCTGGCCACCGGG
>NZ_MKJW01000130.1:0-17530 GCF_001942375.1 Kocuria sp. CNJ-770 | reverse complement strand
CCAGGCCGACGGGGCACGCTACGCCGTCGCCTCCGGGCCGGGGCGCCCCGCCGCCGGTGCACGAACTCCTCGCGGGGCAGCAGCCCGCGCCGCTGCAGCAGGGCGCCGAGCTGCGGGCGCCGGCCCAGCAGCGCCTCCACCGCCTCGAGGGGCGCCGTCTCGTTGCCGCGGGAGAGCACCTCCTCCACGAAGCGGCGGCCGTTCTCCCGGGTGAGCCCGCCGTGGGCGGTGAACCACCGGGCGGTGTCCGCGTCGAGGATCTCGGACCAGATGTAGGCGTAGTACCCGGCGGAGTAGCCACCGGCGAAGATGTGCTTGAAGTACCCGGTCCGGTAGCGCGGGGCGATGCCGGGCACGTCGATCCCGGCCCGCTCCAGGGCCTCCTGCTCCACGCTGCGCGGGTCGGGCAGCCGGGACGGGTCCTCGATCCCGTGCCAGGCGAGGTCCAGCCAGGTCGAGGCCAGGTACTCCACGGTCCGGAAGCCCTGCCCGTGCGCGGCGGCCTGCCGGAGGGCGGCCAGGGCGGCCTCCGGGACCGGCTCCCCGGTGCGGTGGTGCCGGGCGTAGTGCGGGGCGACGTCCGGGTGCAGCACCCACATCTCGTGGACCTGCGAGGGGTACTCGACGAAGTCGCGGGGGACCTTCGTGCCGGAGAACGAGGGCAGGTGCACGTCCGAGAGCAGCCCGTGCAGGGCGTGGCCGAACTCGTGGAAGACCGTGACCACCTCGTCCAGGGTCAGCAGCTTCGGGCGACCGGCGGGCGGGCGGGTGAAGTTGGCGTTGTTCACGACGACGGGCCGCTGCCCGGTGAGCCGGTTCTGGTGCACGAGCGAGCCCATCCAGGCCCCGCCCTGCTTGGTGGGCCGGGTGAACCAGTCGCCCAGGAACAGGCCCACCTCCTCCCCGTGCTCGTCGGTGACCTCCCACACCCGCACCTGCGGCAGGTAGCCGGGCAGATCGGGGCGCTCGGTGAAGACCAGCCCGTAGAGCTCACGGGCGGTGCGGAAGATCCCGTGCTCGAGCACCGACTCCAGCTCGAAGTACTCCCGCAGCGCGGAGGTGTCCACGTGGTAGCGCTCCCGGCGCAGCCGCTCGGCCCAGTACGGCCAGTCCCACGCCTCGATCGGGTGGCCCGCGAGCCGCTCCAGCTCGGCGCGCTCCTCGAGCGCGTTGCGCACCGCGGGCCCGGTGATCCGCTCGAGCATCTCCTGCACCGCCTCGGGGGAGGGAGCCGTGCTGCCCGCCATGACGTGGTCGCCGTGGCTGCGGTAGCCCAGCAGCCGCGCCTGCTCCGCGCGCAGCCGGGCGATCCGCGCGGCCAGGGGGCGCAGGTCCGTGCGGCTCTGCGAGCCCTCGCCGTCGAGCCCGCCGGTGCCCCGGTGGACGGCGGCCAGGTGGATCCGCCGGCGCAGCGCGCGGTCCGTGAGCACCGACAGCACCGGCTGGACGGTGAACAGCGCGGGCGTGAGCAGGTAGCGTCCCCGGTGGCCGTTCTCGGCGGCCGCGGAGGCGGCGGCCTCGATGTCCGCGGGGTCCATGCCGTCCAGCGCCTCGGGGTCGTCCACCACGACGGCGGAGGCGTTGACCTCCCGGAGCAGGTCGTTGCCGTAGCGGATGCTCAGCGCGGAGAGCTCGTCGTTGACCTCCCGCAGCCGCTGCTGGTCGTCCAGCCCCAGCTCCGCCCCGGAGCTCTGGAACCAGGAGACGTACTCGTCCAGCGCCCGCAGCTGCCAGGGCTGCAGGTCCGTGCGGTCCACCCGCCGGACCCGGGCGTAGAGCTCCTTGTTGAGCGTGAAGTCCGCCTTGTGCTCGGCCAGCCGCGGCGCGAGCTCCTGGTAGATCCGCTGGACGCCGGCGGTGTTGTGCGCGGCGGTGAGGGTGAAGAAGACCGACTCGACCCGGTCCAGGGCCAGTCCTCCGCGCTCGAGGGCCTCGACGGTGTTCGCGAACGTGGGCGGCGCGGGGTCGGCCAGGACCGCCCGCACGCACTCCAGGTCCTGGGCCATCGCCGCCTCGAAGGCCGGCAGGAAGTGCTCCTCCCGGATGCTCCGGAAGTCCGGCAGCTCGTAGGGCAGCTCGCTGGGGCGCAGGAGGGGGTTGTCCAAGGCTCAGTCCCTGTCGGACTCGATGGGTGGGCACGTTCGCTGGAACACCCTACCGGGACGGCGCCGTCCCCGGTCAGTCCGGGAGCGTGCCCGGGTCCGGGGGGCGCCGGGCAGGTCCGCGGAGTACGGGGCCCGCGGCGCCCCCGGCCGGAGCAGCCCGTTGGCCGCGTGGGCCAGGAGGTCGCGCTGGAAGGGCGGCAGCCCCAGGCACTCGTGCAGGTAGGCGTCGACCTCGACCGTGCCGGCGTCGCCGCCGAGGCTGAAGTAGTCCATCCACAGCCGGCCCAGACCGATCCCGGCGTCCTTCACGGCCAGGCGCAGCAGGCGGGCCTGCTGCGCGGCGCCGTCGTCGTCCACGGGCGCACCCATCAGAGCTGGGGGTCCGGGGCGCGCTCGAGCACCCGGGAGGCGATCCGGGTCAGGGGCAGGTCCAGGGCCCGGGAGGCGTGCAGCAGGGTGGCGCGGGCGCCCTGCGCGTCCGTGCCGTGGCGCTCCATCAGCATCCCGGTGGCGAGGTCGACGGCCCGGCGGTCGGCCAGGGCGGCCCGGAGCGAGGCGCTGAGCCGGTTCGGCGCGTCCGGCGCCAGGGCCGAGCCCAGCAGCGTGGCCGCGGCCTCGGCCAGCAGGCCCAGCACCTGCTCCTCCCGGGCGGAGAAGGCGTGCGGGGCGGCGGCGTAGACCTTCATCGCCCCCAGGGCGTGCTCGTGCTCCTGTCGCACCAGCGGCACGCTGAGCACCGAGCGGATCCCCGCCCCGGCGGCGGCCGCGGACCAGGCCGGCCAGCGCCGGTCCTCGGTGGTGTCCTCGACCCGCTGGGCCGCCCCGGTGGCCCAGGCGCTGAGGCAGGGTCCCTCCCCGAGCTCGTACTGCAGGGCGTCGGCGGCGTCCACGGATCCGCCGGTGGAGCCGGTCGTCCTCCGCCGGCCGGCCTCGTCCAGGAGCGAGACCCCCGCTCCCGTCGCGTCGTCGACGAGCACGCACGCCGCCTCCGCGAGCCGCCGCGCCGCCCCGGCGGCGCCGTCCTCGCTCAGGAGCATGCCGCTCAGCCGGGCGAAGACCATGCTCAGCTCGACCATGGGACTGTCGGTCTCCACCCGTTCCCTCCGTCCACTGGCTCTGTTCGCAGGCTCTGTTCGCAGGCTCCGACCGAGGCCCGGGGGAACCACCGCGGCCACCGGCTCCGGTCTTGGTGCATCCAGCGTACGCGCACGTCCCACCGGGCGCACTCGATCGCCCGCCGCCTGCCCGGCACCGCCTGCCCGGTACCGCCTGCTCGACACCGGGCGAGGAACCCTCGGGCCGCGACGGAGTCGGAGTGGCGGCCGGACGGGCTCGGTGGCCGGGACCGGCTCACGACCCCGCGGGGCGCCGCGACGAGCCGCCGCGCCACGGGCGGGCCGCCCGCACGCCCTAGGATGGAGCGCATGTCCCGACCCCACGTGCGCCTGCTCGGCCAAGGCATCCGGTACCTGACGACCCTGCGCGGAGGAGGCTCCGCCTTCCCCGGCCTCGTGATGGAGAAGCTGCACCCCGGGTTCGTGGCCGAGCAGCTCGGGCGGCTGCCGCACGGGGTCGTGGTCGTCAGCGGCACCAACGGCAAGACCACCACCACCAAGATGGCCGTCCAGCTGCTGCGCTCGCAGGGGTACAAGGTCTTCACGAACCGCACCGGCTCCAACTTCGTGCGGGGCGTGGCGGCGGCGCTGCTGGGGGAGATGAGCCTCACCGGCCGGCTCGACGCCGACATCGCCGTGCTCGAGCTCGACGAGGCCCACGCGGTGCACTTCGTCAAGCAGGTCCGGCCCCGCCACGCCCTGCTGCTCAACGTCATGCGCGACCAGCTCGACCGCTTCGGGGAGATCGACACGACCCGCCGGATGCTCGCCCAGATCGCCGCGGCCACCACGGGCACCGTGGTGCTCAACCGGGAGGACCCCCGGATCGTGTCGCTGGCCGAGCACGTCCCGGACGGCACCGACGTGCGCTGGTTCGGCCTCGCGCCGGAGCTGCGCCGGATGTTCCCCTCCGACGACGACATGCGCTCCGCCGGCGGGCCCGAGGCCGAGGAGGACCACGAGCGCGAGCTCGCCCCGCGCCCGGCCGCCGAGGTGGAGCTGACCTCCTTCGCGGCGAACCGGGTGCACCTCACGGTGGGCGGCGAGGACGTCGAGGCCACCGTGGAGCTCTACGGCGTCTACAACATCTACAACGCGGCCGCGGCCCTGGCGCTCGTGCACGCCGTCGCCGGACCGGAGGCCGACCGCTCCGCACTGGTGGACGAGCTCTCCCGCGTCACCCCGGCGTTCGGGCGCGGCGAGACCATCCACGTCGACGGCCGGCCGCTCCAGCTGCTGCTCGTGAAGAACCCCTCCGGGTTCCGCCTGTCCCTGGCCTCGGCCCGCCCCGGCGACTACGCCACCATGGTCACGATCAACGACGAGTACGCCGACGGCCGGGACGTGTCCTGGCTGTGGGACGTCGACTTCCACTCCCTGCGCGAGTCCGGGGTGGACGTCGTCGGCGGCACCCGCGCCTGGGACATGGCGCTGCGCCTGGACTACGACGAGGTCCCCGTGCACGACGTCGTCCCCGACCTCGGCGACGCGCTGCGGCGCTTCGTGGCCGCCGCCGGCGACCGGCCCATGCGCGTCTTCTGCACCTACACGTCCATGCTCGAGCTGCGCCGGGAGCTGTCCCGCGTGGCCGAGGTCGCCGAGATCTGAGCGGAGCCCCCATGACCGACCGCACCGTCCACCTCGTCCAGCTCTACCCCCGGGACATGAACATCTACGGCGACTGGGGCAACACCCTGACCCTCAAGCGCCGGCTGGAGAAGTACGGCTACGCCGTGCGGCTGTCCGACCACGACCCCGGGGACCCCTTCCCCGCCGACGCCGACCTGCTCGTGGGCGGCGGCGGGCAGGACTCCGGGCAGTTCCGCGTCCAGGAGGACCTGCAGCGGATCGCCCCGGAGCTGCGCGCGATGGCCGCCGACGGCGTCCCGATGCTGGCGATCTGCGGGCTCTACCAGCTCTTCGGCCACGAGTTCCGCACCGGTGCCGGGGAGACCCTGCCCGGGATCGGGATCCTGGACCTCACCACGGTGGGCGGGCCGACGCGCCTGATCGGCAACATTGTCCTGGAGTCCCCGGAGTTCGGCACCGTGGTCGGCTACGAGAACCACTCGGGGATCACCCGGCTGGGCCCCGGACAGGCCCCGCTCGGCACGGTGCGCAAGGGCGCCGGCAACAACGGCGAGGACGGCACCGAGGGCGCGCGCGTGCACCACGTGGTGGCCTCCTACCTGCACGGGTCGATGCTGCCGAAGAACCCCGCCGTGGCCGACCACCTCATCCGGGCCGCGGTGGAGCGCCGGTTCGGGAGCTTCGACGCCGAGCCGCTGGACGACACGCTCGCCGAGCGCGCCCGGGCGGTCGCCGTGGCCCGTCCCCGCTGATCCGTCCGCCCGGCACGGTCCGCGCCCTCCGGGCCGGCCCGTTACGGCAGGCCCGTTCCCGTCGGCCCGTTACGGCAGGCCCGTTCCCGTCGGCCCGTTATGGCAGGTCGGTCGCGGCAAGCCCATCCCCGCAGGCCGGTTTCCGCAGACGGCCGGGAGCGGACGGCGCCGCACCCGGTAGGATGGAGCAGGACTTTTCCGGTCCGTCCGGCCCGCCGCCCGGACGGACCGCTCCGGGACGGCAACCGGCGGCTTCCGAGACCCCGAGCACGACGTCCCGTCACGACTTCCGAGGAGGAATGCATGTCAGGTCACTCCAAGTGGGCCACGACCAAGCACAAGAAGGCCGCGATCGACGCCAAGCGCGCCAAGGCCTTCGCCAAGTACATCAAGGGCATCGAGGTGGCCGCGCGCATGGGCGGGGCCGACACCGCGGGCAACCCGGCCCTGGACCTCGCCGTGTCCAAGGCCAAGAAGAACTCGGTGCCGGTGGCGAACATCGACCGCGCGATCAAGCGCGGCGCCGGGCTGACCGGCGAGGTCGTCGACTACACCGAGATCCTCTACGAGGCCCGCGGCCCGCAGGGCACGGCCCTGTACATCGAGTGCCTCACGGACAACAAGAACCGCGCCGCCTCCGAGGTGCGCGTGGCGGTGACCCGCAACGGCGGCACGATGGCCGACTCCGGGTCCGTGGCCTTCCTCTTCGAGCGCAAGGGCGTCGTGGAGGTCACCCGCACCGACGGGCTCACGGAGGACGACGTCCTCATGGCCGTCCTGGACGCGGGCGCCGACGAGGTCGTGGAGCAGGAGGAGGTCTTCGAGGTCGTCTCCGAGGCCACCGACCTGCCCGCTATCCGCGCCGCCCTCGACGAGGCCGGGCTCGAGTACAACAACGACGACCCGCAGTTCCGTCCGAGCATGCTCGTCGAGCTGGACGCCGAGGGCGCCCGGAAGTTCCTGCGCCTGGTCGAGGCCGTCGAGGAGCTCGACGACGTGCAGAACGTCTACTCCAACGCGGACATCCCCGCCGAGGTCCTCGCCCAGCTCGACGCCGAGGACTGACCACGGCCACGCAGCGGATCCTCGGGGTGGACCCCGGGCTGACGCGGTGCGGGTTCGGCCTGATCGAGATGGCCGGCAACCGCACCGCGTCCCTGGTGGACGTCGGCGTGGCCGGCACGGACGCCGCCGACCCGCTCGACGTGCGCGTGCTGCGGATCTGGGAGGCCGCCGAGCGGTGGATCGAGCGCTACCGTCCCGACGCCCTGGCCCTGGAGCGGGTGTTCGCCCAGACCAGCGTGAACACGGTGATCGGCACCGCCCACGCCTCGGGGGCCGTCATCGCCTCGGCGGCCCGCCACGGGGTGCCGGTGGCCTGGCACACCCCGTCCGAGGTCAAGGCCGCGGTCACCGGCGAGGGGAGGGCCGACAAGGCCTCGGTGGCCCGGATGGTGGTGCGGATCCTGCGGCTCGAGGAGGCGCCCCGGCCCGCCGACGCCGCCGACGCCCTGGCCATCGCCATCTGCCACGGCTGGCGCGGTGGCGGCACGGGCGTGGACGCGACGGCCCGGACCGAGACGCACCAGGGGGCCCGTCCCCTCGCCGCCGCCCGCTCCGGGATGACCCCGGCCCAGCGTGCCTGGGCCGAGGCGGAGGCGCGCGCCGCCGGGGCGGGCGCGGCTGAGTCGGCGGCCCCTGCTAGAGTGGCGGCGAGCCGTCATTCGTAGATTTGTTCGAGCAACCGTTCCCGGTCCCGCCGGGGCACGGGAAGGAGGCGCGCGGTGATCGCGTCCATCACGGGACAGGTCGAGCACGTCGGCCTCACCACCGCCGTCGTGGCGGTGGGCGGCTTCGGCGTCCAGGTCCAGGCGACCCCCGAGACGCTGTCCGGGCTGCGGATCGGGGGAGAGGTCCGGCTCGACACGGCGTACGTGGCGCGCAAGGACGAGTCCCCGCTGCTCTTCGGCTTCCGCAGCCCCGCCGAGCGCGAGGTCTTCGAGATCATGCTCGGGGTCAGCGGCGTCGGCCCCCGCACCGCCCTGGCGGTGCTCTCCGTGCTCGGCCCGGACGACGTCCACCGTGCCATCGCGCAGGGCGACGCCAAGGCGTTCACGGCCGTGCCCGGCATCGGCCCCAAGGGCGCCCGCCGGATCGTGCTGGAGCTGGCCGACAAGCTGATCGTCCCCGACCGCCCCGCCCCGGCCGCCGCCGCGCCCGTGGAGCCCTGGCGGGAGCAGGTGCTGGAGGCCCTCGTGGGGCTGGGCTGGAACGAGAAGGACGCCGCCCGCGGCGTCGCCGACGCCCTCGCCGGCCGCGAGGAGCTGATCGCCTCCGGGGACGTGCCCGCCATCCTGCGCACCGTGCTCGCGTGGCTCGGCGCCGCCAAGGCCGGGGCCCGCGCCGGCGCGGAGCGGGGGGCCTGAGCATGGCCCGCGAGGACGGCGCCGCCGTGAACGCCCGCGACCGGCTCGTCTCCCCGGTCGACGAGCCCGACGAGAAGCAGCTCGAGTCGGCCCTGCGCCCGGCCAACCTGGACGAGTTCGTGGGGCAGAAGCGGGTGCGCCAGCAGCTGTCCCTGGTGCTGGAGGCCTCCCGGCTGCGGGGCCGCTCCGCCGACCACGTCCTGCTCTCCGGCCCGCCCGGGCTGGGCAAGACGACCCTCGCGATGATCATCGCCGAGGAGATGGGCGCGCCCCTGCGGATCTCCTCCGGCCCGGCCATCCAGCACGCCGGCGACCTCGCGGCGATCCTGTCCTCCCTCACCGAGGGGGAGGTGCTGTTCCTCGACGAGATCCACCGCATGTCCCGGCCCGCCGAGGAGATGCTGTACATGGCCATGGAGGACTTCCGGGTGGACATCGTGGTCGGCAAGGGCGCCGGCGCCACCTCCATCCCGCTGGACCTGCCGCCCTTCACCCTGGTGGGCGCCACCACCCGGGCGGGCCTGCTGCCCGGCCCCCTGCGCGACCGCTTCGGCTTCACCGGCCACCTGGAGTTCTACTCCGTGGAGGAGCTCGAGCTCGTGCTGCGGCGCTCGGCCGGGCTGATGGACCTGGCGATGACCGCCGAGGGCTTCACCGAGGTGGCCTCCCGGTCCCGGGGCACCCCTCGCATCGCCAACCGGCTGCTGCGCCGGGTGCGGGACTGGGCGCTCGTGCACGGCATCGACCGGATCGACGCCCGCACCTCCTCCGCGGCCCTGGACATGTACGAGGTGGACGCCCGCGGCCTCGACCGCCTGGACCGGTCGGTGCTCGAGGCGCTCGTGACGAAGTTCGGCGGGGGGCCGGTGGGCCTGTCCACGCTGGCGATCGCGGTGGGGGAGGAGACCGAGACGGTCGAGACCGTCGCCGAGCCCTACCTGGTCCGCGAGGGCCTGCTCGGGCGCACGCCCCGGGGGCGGATCGCCATGGCGGCGGCCTGGGACCACCTGGGCCTGGCCGTCCCGGAGCACGCGGCGTTCCAGGACCCCGGGCTGCGGGCCGCCTTCGGCGCAGCGGCGAGCCCGTCCGCGGGCGAGGACGCCCCGCCCCTGTTCGAGGACTGACCGGCGGCCGCCGCGCGGATCCGCCGGTGGATGTCCAGGACGCCCCGGGTTCCATCACCTACCATGGGACGGACACCCACCACCGATCGAACGGAAGTCCGTGAGCTCGCTCCTCCTCACCCAGTCCCTCTCCGCCCAGGCCGCCCAGCCCACCGGAGGCGGCACCTCCTGGCTGCTGCCGTTCATGCTCGTGGCCCTGGTGCTGCTGGTCTGGCTGCCCATGCGCCGGCAGAAGAAGGCGATGGCCCAGGTCAAGGAGAAGCAGGCGGCCATGGCCCCGGGCACCGAGGTCATGACGAACTACGGCCTCTACGGCACCGTCCGCTCGATCGACCGGGACGCGAACAAGGTCGTCCTGGAGATCGCCCCGGGCACCGAGGTGACCGTGCACCTGCAGACCGTCACCACCGTCGTCGAGGAGGCGGCCCCCGCCGCCGGCACCGCGGCGGCGGCCGAGCCGGAGGTGCGCGACACCGACGGCACCGGCTCCAGCCCGGTCGACCCGCTGGACGACGACTCCCGGCGCGATCCCGGACCGCGCAACGACTGATCCCCCCTTCGGGGCGACGGGCCGACCGCTGGTCGGCCCGTTCCCATGAGCAGGCCCGGCCCGACCGGGCCGTGGTGCGTAAGGAAGACCATGGCACTGACCACACGCAAGACCTCCGGTGCTCCCCCCGCCCCCGGGCGGGGCGGGGGGAGCACCGCGCCGGCGCGCTCCGGCGTGCGGGCCGCCCTCTCGGGCGCCCGCCGCGCCCTGATCGGGCTGCTCGTGCTGCTGGCGCTGCTGGGCGGGCTGCTCGCCTGGGGCGCGGGCACCGACCGCACCGGGTGGGGGCCCAAGCTCGCCCTCGACCTCGAGGGCGGCACCCAGATGATCCTCTCCCCGTCCCTGCAGGGCGAGGAGGCCGGCCAGGAGGTCACCCCCGAGCAGCTGGACCAGGCCGTGGAGATCATCCGCCAGCGCGTGGACGGCTCCGGCGTGGCCGAGGCCGAGATCGCCACCCAGTCCGGCAGCACCATCGTGGTCTCCATGCCCGGGGTGCCCTCGGCCGAGACCCGTGAGCTGATCCAGACCTCGGCGCAGATGAACTTCCGTCCCGTGCTCACCACCGCGGCCGCCGAGCCCGTGCCCGAGGACCAGCGCGTGCCCGAGGACGAGCTGCCCGAGCCCGCCGCCGAGCCCGCCGACTCCTCCGACCCCAACTGGATCACCCCGGAGCTGTACCGGCAGTTCGAGGAGACCGACTGCACCGCACCGCAGTCCCCCGAGGAGCGCGAGGCCCAGGACGCCGACGCGCCCGTGGTCGCCTGCGAGCCCGAGACCGGGACCAAGTACCTCCTGGGCCCGGTGGAGATCCAGGGCACCGGGATCGAGGACGCCTCCTACGGGACCGCGCAGAACTCCCAGGGGGTGTCCCTGAACCAGTTCGCCGTGAACCTGCAGTTCGGCCCGGACGCCACCGAGCGCTTCCGGCAGCTCTCGGAGCGCCTCTACGGCATCGGCCAGTCCACCCCCGAGGACCCCCGCAGCCAGTTCGCCATCCTGCTGGACGGCCAGGTGGTCTCCGCCCCGCAGATGAACGCGGTGATCTCGGACGGCCAGGCGCAGATCACGGGCAGCTTCACCGAGGAGCAGGCCCGCTTCCTCGCCGAGCAGCTGAAGTACGGGGCGCTGCCGATGAGCTTCCAGATCCAGTCCGAGCAGCAGATCTCCGCCACCCTGGGCGCCGACCAGCTGCGGATGGGCATCGTCGCCGGGATCATCGGCCTGGTGCTGGTGTGCGTGTACTCCCTCTTCCAGTACCGGCTGCTGGGGCTCGTGACCATCAGCTCGCTCGTGGTCGCGGGCGTGCTCACCTGGCTGGCCATCACCCTGTTGGGCTGGTCGGCGAACTACCGGCTCTCCCTGGCCGGCGTCGCGGGCCTGATCGTGGCGATCGGCCAGACCGCCGACTCCTTCATCGTCTACTTCGAGCGCATCCGCGACGAGATCCGCAGCGGCCGCTCCATCCCCGCGGCGGTCGACCACGGCTGGCGGCGGGCCCGGCAGACCGTGCTCGCGTCGAAGGCCGTGAACCTGCTGGCCGCCGTCGTGCTGTACTTCGTGGCGGTGGGCAACGTGCGCGGCTTCGCGTTCACCCTCGGGCTGACCGCGATCGCGGACCTGCTCGTGGTCTTCCTGTTCACCCACCCCGTGATGGTGCTGCTCGCGCGCACCCGCTACTTCGGCGGCGGCGGCAGGCACTCCGGGCTGAACCCGGAGGCCCTGGACGCGGTGCCCCTGTACCGCGGCGCCGGGCGGCTGCGGGAGCCGGGGACCGGTGACGGGCTGACCATCGCCGAACGGCGCCGCCGCGCGGCGGAGGGGGGCTCGCCGGACCGGCCCGGCGAGCCCGCACCGCAGGACGCCCCGGTCGGCGCGTCGTCGTCGTCGGCCCGCACCCCCGAGGAGAACGCCTGATGTCCCGGTTCGCTGATTTCGGCAACGCCCTGCACAGCGGGCGCACCTCCTACCCCTTCGTGGGGCGGGCGAAGCTGTGGCTGGCCATCGCCGCCGCCCTCGTGGGGCTGTCCCTGCTGGTGCCCGTGGTCAAGGGCGGGTTCAACCTCGGCATCGACTTCACCGGCGGCTCCGAGTTCACCGTCTCCGCGGTGGCCGACCCCCAGGTGGAGACCGGCCGCGAGGCCGTCGCGGAATCCTCGGACGCCGCGGAGGTCGAGGTCACCAACATCGCCCCCGGCACGATCCGGGTGCAGACCGAGCAGCTCGACGACGACGAGACCCTCGCGGTCAAGGACGCCCTGGTCGAGCCTACGGCGTGAGCGAGGACGAGGTGACCTCCACGTTCGTCGGACCCACGTGGGGCGCCGGCGTGACCCGGCAGGCGCTGCAGGGGCTCGTGGCGTTCGTGGTGCTGGCGACCGTGCTGATGGCCCTGTACTTCCGCACCTGGAAGATGTCCGTCTCGGCGATCGCGGGCATGATCGCGTCCGTCGCGATCACCGCCGGGGTCTACTCCCTCGTGGGCTTCGAGGTCACCCCCTCCGCGGTGATCGGCTTCCTCACGGTGCTCAGCTACTCCCTCTACGACTCCGTGGTGGTCTTCGACAAGGTCCGGGAGAACACCGAGGGCCTGCTCGACGGCACGGCCCCGCCCGAACGGGCCGGGCGGCGGTTCTCCGACCAGGTGAACCTCGCCGTGAACCAGACCCTGGTGCGCTCGATCAACACCTCCGTGGTGGGCATCCTGCCCGTCGGCTCGATCCTGTTCATCGGCTGGCTCGTGCTCGGCGCGGGCACCCTCAAGGACCTGTCGCTGTCGCTGTTCGTCGGCATCATCGTGGGCACCGTCGCGACCCTGTTCGTGGCCTCGCCGATGTACGCCCTGCTGCGCTCCCGGGACGCGGACGTGCGCGAGCAGGAGGCCCGGGCGGGCGCCCCGGCCGAACGTGCCGCCGAGGAGGCCGCGGCGCACTAGACTGGGGTCCACCGCAGGGCGGACCGCGCAGCCGCGACCCGCCGCACAGCAGCACACGTCAGCTCGACGACCGGGGCGGCGGCCGCACGGCCGCCGCCCCGGTCGTCGATGGGAAGGGAGCTACGGCCATGAGCTCGTCCGACGACGGGGGCGTCCCCGCCGGTCAGGGCACCGCCCCGACACCGCCGCGCCGTTCGGACATGGCCGGCACGCACTACGTCGTGCCCGCCTCCCGGCCGCTGCAGGGCCGGGCCGTGTTCCCGGGCCGCAGTGACCGCACCCGCTCGAGCCTGTCCTACCTCTCCGGCCGGCCGATGGACCACTCGCCGATCCTGGAGCCGCTGCTGCACACCGTGCGCGCCACCCACCCGGAGGAGGACATCGAGGTCCTGGCGCGCGCGTTCAAGGTCGCGGAGAAGTGCCACGAGGGGCAGAAGCGCAAGAGCGGGGACCCCTACATCACCCACCCCGTGGCCGTGACCACGATCCTCGCCGAGCTGGGCATGACGGGGGCCACCCTGGTCGCCGCGCTGCTGCACGACACGGTCGAGGACACCGACTACACGCTCGAGCAGCTGCGCGCGGAGTTCGGGGACGAGGTGGCCGCGCTCGTCGACGGCGTGACGAAGCTGGACAAGGTCCAGTACGGGGACGCCGCGCAGGCCGAGACGGTGCGCAAGATGATCGTGGCGATGGCCAAGGACATCCGCGTGCTCGTCATCAAGCTCGCCGACCGGCTGCACAACGCCCGCACGTGGCGCTTCGTCTCCCAGTCATCCTCCTCGAAGAAGGCGCGGGAGACCCTGGAGATCTTCGCCCCGCTGGCGCACCGGCTGGGCATGAACACCATCAAGTGGGAGCTCGAGGACCTGGCCTTCGCGGCGCTCTACCCCAAGGTCTACGAGGAGATCGTGCGGATGGTGGGGGAGCGCCAGCCCCAGCGCGAGCGCTCCCTGGCCAAGATCCGGGAGCGGATCGCCCTGGACCTCTCCGAGGCGGGGATCGAGGCGACCATCACGGGCCGGCCCAAGCACTACTACTCGATCTACCAGAAGATGATCGTGCGCGGGAAGGACTTCGACGAGATCCAGGACCTGCAGGCGGTCCGGGTGCTCGTGAACACGGTGCGGGAGTGCTACGCGGCGCTGGGCGCCCTGCACGCGCGGTGGCGGCCGCTGCCGGGGCGGTTCAAGGACTACATCGCCATGCCGAAGTTCAACATGTACCAGTCCCTGCACACCACGGTGATCGGCCCGGACGGGCGGCCGGTGGAGATCCAGATCCGCACCCACGAGATGCACCGGCGCGCGGAGTACGGCGTGGCCGCGCACTGGAAGTACAAGGACCAGGCCAACCAGGCGAACTCCGCCACGCCCAAGGCGCAGGAGGGGGACCTCGCGTGGCTGAGCTCCCTGGTCTCCTGGCAGGAGGAGACGCAGGATTCCTCCGAGTTCCTCGACTCGCTGCGCTACCAGATCAACACCTCCGAGGTGTACGTCTTCACGCCCAAGGGCGAGGTCATGGCCCTGCCGGCCGGCTCCACGCCGGTGGACTTCGCCTACGCGGTGCACACCGAGGTGGGGCACAAGACCATCGGCGCCCGGGTCAACGGCAAGCTCGTGCCGCTGTCCTCGGAGCTGCAGCACGGGGACTGGGTGGAGGTGCTCACCTCCAAGTCCGAGCACGCCGGGCCCTCCCAGGACTGGCTGAAGTTCGTGAAGTCCCCGCGGGCCCGCAACAAGATCCGGCAGTGGTTCTCCAAGGAGCGCCGCGAGGAGGCCATCGAGAAGGGCAAGGACGCCCTCACCCGCGCCCTGCGCAAGCACCACCTGCCGCTGCAGCGCACCCTCACCCAGGAGTCCCTGCTGGCGGTGGCCCAGGACTTCCACCGCACCGACATCAGCTCGCTCTACGAGGCGATCGGCTCGGATGTGGTCAGCGCCCAGGACGTGGTGGAGAAGATCGTCGGCAACCTGGGCGGGGCCGACGGCGCGGAGGAGGACTTCGCGGAGACGACCATCGCCACCCAGCCGGTGCGCCCGCGCGTGTCCGACTCCGGGGTCGTGGTCAAGGGCGCCACGGACGTCTACGTCAAGCTCGCCCGCTGCTGCACCCCGGTGCCGCCGGACGAGATCATGGGCTTCGTCACCCGCGGCGCCGGCATCTCGGTGCACCGCAAGGACTGCGTCAACATGCTGGCGCTGACCTCCACCGAGCGGGTGGTCGAGGTGGAGTGGGCCCCGACGCAGTCCAGCGTGTTCCTGGTGGAGATCCAGGTGGAGGCCCTCGACCGGAAGTCCCTGCTCTCGGACGTCACCCGGGTGCTCTCGGAGAACCACGTCAACATCCTCGCCGCCTCGGTGCACACCTCCAAGGCCCGGCTGGCCATCTCCCGGTTCGCCTTCGAGATGGGCGACCCGCGCTACCTGGACCACGTGCTCAACCAGGTCCGCCGGATCGATGGGGTCTACGACGTCTACCGCACCTCCGGCAACCGGCCCATCTCGGAGCCGTCCTCCCGCTGACCCGGTGGGCCGGGCGCCCGCGGCGCCGGGTCACGGCACGGGCCGGCCGATCGTCCGCGCGGCGCGGCGCACCCGCAGCAGCGCCGCCTGCCGTCCGGGCATCCGCTCGAAGCTCTCGAGCGCGGCCTGCACCAGCGGCGGCGGGCAGTGCAGGTGCGGTGCGTGCATCAGCCGCTCCAGGGCCGCCAGCCCCTCATGCTCGGGGACGTGCAGGGCGAGGTCCACGGCCGTGCGCAGCGGTGTGGTGACCCGCACGGGTCCGGCGTCGTGCACGTCGTAGCCCCCCAGGGTGACCTGGTGCAGCGCCATCCCGTCCGGCACCGGGGACATCGTGGTGCGCCGCAGCTTGTCCAGCAGCACCGGGAGCACGGTGGGGCGCGGGGCGCAGTCGTAGAACCACGCGGCCGAGAGCCGCCCGAGCACCCCGCGGCCCAGCAGGTGCGGGGGCAGCTGTGCCTCGAGGGCCGCGAGCTTCACCGCCCGCGTCACCGGGCGCCCGCGCAGCACGTGGGCCTCCAGCACCACGGGCACGAGCACGCCGTCGGCGACGAGGGCGGAGAGCTCGCCGCGGGAGAAGGGCCGGTCCGGCAGCAGCAGCGTGTCCGGGGTCCAGGGCGGGTCGTGCATGGGGCCAGCCTCGTCCACGGGCCGGGCACGGGGAAGGCCCCGGGCCGGTGCTGTGGACAGCACGGGCCCGGGGCCTCCCGGGCGCCGCCGACGACCGGCGCGGGCCGGTGCGGCCCGGCCGATCCGGGTGGTTCGGCAGTAGCGGTTCGGCGGTACCGGTCAAGCGTCGGCGGTACGGCGCCGGTGGTGTCAGCGCAGGTCGGCCGAGGAGCGGCGCAGGGTCTCCAGCCACTGCCGGCTGGTGGCGAGCTCGCCCTCCAGCTTGGCCGCGCGCCGGGTGTCCCCGGTGGCCTGCGCCTTGGCCAGGGCGGCCTCCTGGTCCTCGATCTTCGTCTCGAGCTGGCTGAGCATCGAGTTGGAGCGGGCCTTCGTCTCGGGGTTGGAGCGCTGCCACTTCTCGTCCTCGGCCTGGCGCACGGCGTCCTCGACGGTGCGCAGCTCGGCCTCCACCCGGCGCATGTGGGCGCGCGGGACCTTCCCGGCCTGCTCCCACCGGTCCAGGATGTCGCCGAGGGTGCGCTTGGCGACCTTGAGGTCCGTGACGGGCAGCAGGGCCTTGGCCTCGGCGAGCAGCTGCTCCTTCACCGCCAGGTTGCCCTCGAACTCCTCGTCGATCCGGTCGTTGTCGGCCTTGCGGGCCTCGAAGAACCTGTCCTGGGCGGCGCGGAAGCGGGCCCAGAGGGCGTCGTCGTCCTTCTTCGACGCCCGCTTGGACTCCTTCCACCGGTCCATGAGCCGGCGGTACTCCGCGGCCGTGGCGCCCCAGTCGGTGGAGCCCGAGAGGGCCTCGGCCTCGGCGATGAGGGCCTCCTTGGCCTTCTTGGCCTCGGCGTTGTCGGCGTCGAGCTGGGAGAAGAACGCGCGGCGGTGGCGGTCGAAGGTGGTGCGGGCGGTGCGGAACCGCTTCCACAGCGCGTCCTCCGCGGCCCGGCCCAGCCGGATCCCGGACTTCTGGTGGGCCTTCCACTGGTCGAACAGCTCGGCCATCCGGGCGGAGGACTGCTTCCACTGGGTGCGCTGCGGCTCCTGGGCGGCGATCTGCTCCGCCTCCGCGACAATCGCCTCGCGCGCGGCGACGTTCTGGGCCCGCTGGGCCTCGTGGGCGGCCCGCTCGGCCGCCTCGAGCTCGCGGATCGCCGGGCGCAGAGCCTCGAGCCGTCCCTCGAGGCCGCGGATGTCCCCGAGCATGTTGCGCTGACCCACCTGCTCGGCGAGGTGGTCGAGGGTGGTCAGCATGTCCGCCGAGGGGGCGCCGGCCGACACCCGCTGCTCGAGCAGGGCGACCTGCGCCTCGACGTCGTCGTACTTGCGGGCGAAGTAGCCCAGCGCCTCGTCCTCCGTGGCGTCGGGGAACTGCCCGCACAGCACCTCCTCGCCGTCCACGACGACGTAGACGTGCCCGTCCTCGGTCACCCGCCCGAAGGCGCGGGCCCGGGCCACGGACTCCGGCGAGGCCAGCGCGGGAGCCGCCGCCGGCGGGGCCGCCACGGGCTGCGCGGCGCCCGGCTGGACGGCCGCCGGGCCGGGGGCGGGAGCCGGCCGGGGAGCCGCGGGGCGGGGCGGCACCGGGCTTGGGGCGCCGGTCTTTCGCGGTGCCGGGCTTCGGCACGCCGGCTTCGGCGCGGCTCCGGGGCCGGGAACGGGGCGGGGGGTGGGCTGGTCGGTCGGATCGAGCGTTCGTCACCACTACACTCTTCGCTTCTCGCCGGCACCCGGCCACCCGGGAGTCGGATCCGGCGGCCGTCGCCCGGCTTCGGGACAATCGTCCTGGTCCATACTACCGA
>NZ_MKJW01000129.1:0-17885 GCF_001942375.1 Kocuria sp. CNJ-770 | reverse complement strand
GCACCGTGGGAGTGATCGCCTCGGTCACGGAGCCCTTCTGCGCCGACTGCAAGCGCACCCGGATCACCGCCGAGGGCCGGGTCCGCTCCTGCCTGTTCTCCCACGAGGAGGTCGACCTGCTGGAGCTGCTGCGCGCCGGGGCCACCGATGCGCAGCTGGCTGACCGGTGGCGGGCGGCGATGTGGGTCAAGCCCGCCGCCCACGGCATGGAGCACCCCGGCCTGGACAGCCCCGACTACGTCCAGCCGGAGCGCTCCATGAGCGCGATCGGGGGCTGAGCCCGTGGCCGCTCGAAGACAGCAATCGAAGAAGGAACGATGAGTCAGAACACCGCCGATCACATCGCTGGAAGCCGCACCCGTGCCACGGGCACCACCGTGCGGGTGCGGTACTTCGCGGCCGCGCGGGCGGCCGCCGGAACCGAGGCCGAGACCCTGCAGCTACCTGCCGTGGACGGTCCGCCCCCTACCCGCGCTGACGTGGAGGCATTGCTGGGGCAACTGCATTCCCAGCCGGTCACTGGGCAGCCGCCGCTGGCGCAGGTGCTGGCCCGCTCCAGTTTCCTGCTCAACGGCGTGGCCTGCCCAGAACCTGCGACCGAAATTCCGGATGCGGCGGTCCTCGACGTCCTGCCGCCCTTCTCCGGGGGATGAGCACCCCAGCCGGCGCTCCGGTCTTCCACGTTGTGGTCCTGGCCGGGGGCCGATCCTCCCGGCTGGGCGGCACACCCAAGGCGGGCCTACGGCGAGACGGGCGCACCCTCGTGGAGCTCACGGTGGACGCGGTGCAGGGCGCCGCCGGGGTCGTTGTGGTCGGACCCGCGGACCTGGCCATCTCCGCCGGCGCGCTGCGGACCCGGGAGGACCCTCCGTTCTCCGGACCGGCTGCGGGTATCGCGGCCGGGCTGGCCGCCCTCGAGGCGCTGCCGGAGGCGGACTGGACCATGACCCTGGCCTGCGACATGCCCGAAGTGGCCCGAGCGGTGCCCCTGTTACTGGCGGCCGCCCGGGCCGCGCCGGAAGCGGACGGACACATCGGCGTCACCCCCGAGGGCCGACGTCAGCCCCTGGTAGCCCTATACCGCACCGAGGCGCTGCGCGCGGCCTACGCGGACCAGGACCCCACCAATCGCTCGGTACGCTCCTTCACCCATGACCTTCTCCTGCAGGAGGTCACTGTGGGCGAGGACGCCACCGCGGACGTGGACACGTGGGACGACGTGCACACCTTCCGCCTCAGCTGACAGAACACCCCCGAGGAAAGGAACGCGGCATGGCGAAGAAGATGACGCCCGAGGAACGACGCCTGCTCTGCGCATGGATCGACCAGCTCAGAACCGACTTCGAGCTAGACGCCATGGACGTGCCTCTGGAAGACCTGCTGGCTCTGGCCGGGGTGGTCTCCACCGGGGTGGCCCGCCCCGCTGTGCCGGTCACGGCCTATGTCGCCGGATACCTCGCGGCCCTGCGCACCCGGCAGGTACCGGATCACGGCGCCGCCCACACCATCCAGGACGTCATCGCGGTCGTACCGGCCCCTGTTGCGGACCCACAAGGCATCTGATTCTGCCCCGGCTCCTGGCGCAACCGCAGCTGCGGTGTAGAGGCGCCCGGTAATGCCGTGGATGAACGCGCCCACCACCACCGCGACCCCGTTCCTGTTTCGGGGCTCGTATGAACCCCGCCACGGGGACGACGGGTGGAGCCAGCAGGATCGAGCCGAGCGGGGCCAGGCCGAAGGTGCTGCCACCGGCAGCACCTCCGGCCCCGGCGCATCGCTCATCATCACCGGTGCTCATCATCGAGCCCTGTGGCCTCGCGTAGGCGAGACCACAGGGCTCGATTGGCGCATCTGTCCAGACGGTCGGCGCTGCGGTAGATCAGTCCACTGGCGACCGCGGTGCCTCCGAGAAGGGGGTGCGCCACACCTTCGGGTCGGCCACCTGGAACCGGCGCCCCGACACGGCGGTGGGGTGAATGCGCAGGAACCGTCCCTTCGGTCCACCCTGCCACGGCAGCAGAGGCAGGCTCAGCGTGTCGGTCAGAGTCTCGACGCCGCGGATCTGTTCGGACCGTCCCTTGACCACCACGCTCCAGGCCCGGTTGACCGACGCCTCGTACCCGTCGATCTCCAGGGCCACGGGCACACCGGACAGAGCCGCCGAGAGCTTGGTGCCTTCCGTAGTGCGGAACACCAAGCTGCTGTGGTCCACCACGTAGTTGATCGGGAAAATCTCCGGGTGGTCTGCCACCCAGACCGCCAGACGGCCGATACCGGTGGCCCGCAGCAGCGTCCAACAGGCACTGGTCGACAGTGTTTCGATTCCGTCCTCGTACTCCGCGGTCATGACGTCCTCCTCAGAACCTGCGTTCCTACTCGAAATCGGCCAGCCACAGGTCAGGACCGAACACCTCGTACTGAATGTCCTTGGCCGGCACTCCGCGGGCGATGAGGTCGCTGCGCACCGCTTGCATGAACGGCAAGGGCCCGCACAGGTAGTACTGGGCCTGGGCGGGCAGCTCCACGGCCCGCACGTCCATCAGTCCCGCGTGCTCGTTCGGACCCGGGGCGGGGGAGGGATGTTCGAACCACACGGCCAGGGACCCGTCCAGCAGCTCCTCAAGGTCAGCGGTGACCTGGGTGCGCAGCGCGAAGGTTTCCGGGGAGGCATCAGCGTGCAGAAGCACCACCTTGCGCTGGGCCCCGCCCGCCACCAGGTGGGAGAGCATCCCGGCCATCGGGGTGATGCCGATTCCGGCGCTGACCAGCACCACCGGCCGGTCGGTGTACTCCAGGACCACGTCCCCGAAGGGCGCCGAGAGGGTGATCTCATCACCGATCTGCACCTGATCGTGCAACAAGGTCGACATCTCCCCGGCCGGGGTGCCGTTGCCGCGGATGCGCTTGACGGCGAACACCCGGTGCCGCCCATCGTCGGCCTTCGTGAGGCTGTACTGGCGCGGTTGGTGCACCCCGTCAGGCATCTGCATCTTGCAGGTGACGTACTGGCCCGGCAGAGAGGGCTTGACCTCCCGCTCATCGACGCGCTCCACCACGAAGGTCACCACATCGGCGGTCTGAGTGATCTTCTCGACCACTCGCCAGGTGCGCCAGACGGTGTCCGGGGACAGGCGGGTGGCCTCGTAAAGGCCACGCTCCTGGGTGATCAGCGCATTGGCCATCAACCAGTACACCTCGTCCCAGGCCGCGGCGACCTCCTCGGTGACGGCCTCGCCGAGGACATCGACGATGGCCCACATGAGGTGGTCGTGGACGATCTGGTACTGCTCCGGGGCCAGCCCGAGGGAGACGTGCTTGTGCGCGATGCGCGAGAGCAGGTGGTCGGGCATCTCGGTGGGCCGGTTCACCAGGTATCCGGCGTAGCCGGCCACGGACCCGGCCAGGGCCTGCTGCTGACGGCCGTCGGCCTGGTTGCCGCGGTTGAACAACCCGTCCAGCAGTTCGGGGTGCTCGGCGAACATGTGCGCGTAGAAGCGCCGGGCGATCTCCTGGATGTTCTCCCCGACCACGGGCAGGGTGGCCTTCACAACGGGGTAGGCGGTGTCTGACAGCATATTTTGCTCCTCTGAAGGGTTCGGCAGGATCAGGATTCTCGCGGTTCATGCCCCAGCTGACATCGGGTGCCCCCACGGGTCCCGGTGCGAGCACCAAGCAGGTGCCGCACCGTCGCCCAATGGGTAGTTGGGCGATCATCATGGGCCGTAGCGGGTGCCGTGGCCGCGCACTGGAGGCTCAACGGTGTTTGGCCACACTCAACAGCACGACGGTGTCCTCCACCGCCTCCAGCCCGTGACGGGCCTGCGGAACGATGAGCAGATCCCCCGGGGACCCGTTCCACTCGAGGTCTCCGGCACTCAGGAGGACTCGTCCGTGGAGTACGTGAACGGTGGCTTCACCGGGATTGTTGTGCTCGTTCAAAGCGGAGCCTGCCCGCAGCGCGATGACGGTCTGGCGCATCACCTGCTCATGGCCGCCGAACACTGTGTGAGCGCTGCGCCCGCTCGGGGCCTGTTGGGCGATCTCCAGCTGGTGGCGGGCCAGAGCGGTCAACGACGACTTCTGCACCACGATCATTCCTTTCGGTAGCGATGGACAAACTTGTTGTGGCCGTACCGGTGGGTCCCGGTCGCCCACACGGCCTCCACCGCGATCTGCCCTTCGGGCGGGCGGGACCGTCACCAACTTCTGACTGTCGTGCTGACAGGCAGGTACTAGTCGGCTTCGTCGGATGCGCAGAGGAGGTATCACGGGGAGACCTGGATCAGCCCTCTGGCCCCGCGTTCGGCCTCGGCCAGGGAGTGATTGACGAACGGGTAGGTGCCGGGCTCGGAGAACTCCAGCTCCACGAACCCGCCCTGGGCCGGGGCCAGGTCCAGGGCTTGGGCTCCGCCCGATCCGGTCACGCCCGGAGGCAGAAGATAGGCGCCCTCCTTGTAGACGGTGTCGAACTGGCCACCCACCACATGGAAGCTCATTCCCTTCGACGGCCCCGCCGCCAGCACCCAGATCCGCACCCGTTCACCGGTCTGCGCGGTGAGCGGGTTGTGGACGTACTGGGTGGCGTGCCCGTTGAACATTGTCAGCGACGGCACGCCCTGCCCGACCGGCTCCGGGGCCACCACCGCGTTCGCCCCTCCCGCGGCAGGCTCCCCGGCCGGGGAGAGATAGGTCTCGTTCTGCACCAGCAGGAACTCCCGGTCCACGTCTGGCAGACCGGGCGGGTCGATCACCACGGCCCCGAACATCCCGGCCGCCAGATGCGTGCTCATCGGAGCCGTGGAGCAGTGATAGAGCCAGATGCCTGAGCGGACGGCCTCGAACCGGTAGACCAGCGACTCTCCCGGGGCGATGGTGCGCATCGGCCCGTCCGGGGCGACCGCTCCGGCGTGGAAGTCCACCGAATGCCCCATCGACCCGTCATTGACCAGGGTGATCTCGAAGACATCACCCACCTGCCCGTGCAGCGTCGGGCCCATGTACCGGCCGTTGTAGGTCCACCCCTGCAGCTGCACCCCTGGGGCGATCTCCTGCGGTGTCTCCTCGACCTCGAGCTCCACCCGGTGCACCCGGCGCCCGCTCTCCACCTCACCGTCCACCGGTTCCAGCACGGGGGAGCGGGTGACGAACCGATCCCCGGGTGCGGCGCCGAAGTCCACGGCCGCGGCCGGCTCCGCAACCGGCTCCGTGGTGGGCGCGTGGGGGCCCGGGTATCCGACCGCCTCCTGCGCTGCCACCGGTGCCGCAGCCACGGCGGTGCCGTCGGCGTCGACCGCGATGACGTCGAAGCCCATGCCCATGCTTTTGTGCCCGACGATCGAGCACCACCCCTCCACCGGCCCACCGATCACCCCGGCCTCGACGGTCACGGTCTGCCCAAGGGCCACCCGGCCGCTGCTGGCCCCGGAAGCCAGGACGAGGTCATGGACGTTCGTGGGGTCGTTGTTCGTCAGCTCGATCACCAGCTCGTCACCCACCGGGACCTCCACCGAGGCCGGCTCGAACCGCATGCCTTCCTCGGCGCTGACCTCCACGGTGGTGGTCCTTCCCGTGGCCTGCACCGGGCTGGCGCCCTGAGCGCGAAGATCGAAGCCGGTCGCCGCCGGGTTCAGCGCGATGCCCACCACCACCGCGGTGGCCACGGTGAGCACCCCGGCCACCGCCCCGCGCCCATGCCGGGAAGGCGGCACCTCCCCGCCCGGGGCAGCCGGGCTCGGCCCCGACGTGTCCGCCCGGGCCCGGCTTCGAGACGGCGGTGCCGCAACAGCCTTCCGTCCGGCCACCGAGACCTTGGCCGCAGAGACCATCAGAGGAACAAAGGCGAAGAACACCGCGGCCCCCAGCACCGAAACCACGGCCCGCACCCAGGACGGCAGCAGGTCCGAGGGCAGGCTGAACAGCAGCACGCACAGATTGATGACCACCACACGGAACATGGCCGCCCGGTTCATCACTCGATTGGCGGCCCGTACGGTCGCCGGGCCGCCGCCGATCGTGACAGGCAGGAGGTAGGTCATGGCACCCAGCAGTACTTGGGCCAGGAAACCGGCCACGAACGGCACGGTCAGCTGCCGCAGCACCGCCGTCTCGAATCCGTGCCCGGCCACCAGCCAGGTGATCACCACCGTCGTGGCCAACCACCACATCACCCCGGCAGCCACGGAGAAGCCCGCGTAGTCGGCCGGCCGCCGACGGCAAGCGGTGCCGGCCATGACCACCGCCACGGCCACCAGCCCACAGATGTAGGCGGCCAGACCGGCCATCGTCACCCACACCGTCCCGAGCAGGGATCCCCCGACCGTGGTCACGATTCCCCCGGTCATCACCGGCAGAGCGACTGCGGTGATCCGAGAGGAGAAACCGACCATGCGGGTGCGCAAGATCGTGGGCCACAGCGTCAGCAGCGTGCCCGCGACCGTCAACCCCACGAAGCCCAGCACATTGGTCGCCTCGTGCGCCAACAGGACCCGGGCATGCCACGGTGCGGACAGCCCGGCGGCCAGCACGGCCCCCAGCACCGCCCCGACGGGCAACAGGAACGCGGCCACCACGTAATACTTCACGGTCACAGCGAATCGCGACGGCAGCGCCGTGCGCAGCTGCCCCAGCAACGCAGTGCCGTGCCAGGTCAGCGCGGCCCCGATCAGGACCGCCGCCAGCACGGTCAGCCAGTACCAGGTGCTCAGCAACCCGGCGATCAGCAGCACGATCCCCACGTTGAGCATGCGGATGCGGGCCAGTTGCCGTCTCCTGGAGCCATCGGGCAGCCGGTTCTTCAGCAATGACTCGGTGAAGTGCTGGGACCACACCATGATCGAATTGGTGATCAAGCCCAGGGTCACCAGGTGCACCATCACCCAGCGGAAGTCAGGAACCCAGCGATGGACCAAGATGACGACCAGCAGCACGCCCATCCAGATGCGAATCGGTGCGGCACTCCGGCGATGCCATGACGCGCGGCCGTGAAGCCGTGGGCGACTGATCACGTGACTCATCCATTCCTAATCTTGCATTTCATTTGCAAGTATAAGTGTCGTCATCGGCTGCCCATAACGCGAGGAAGTCGCGATCCTGAGGAGAGGGGTTGCAATCGGCCCGGGAGTTGGCGCACGACCACGTTGGCCGGATGAACCCGCTCACTCGTATTCGATGACCACACGTCATCACCGTCGTCATCGATGACCGATCCGCACGATCGGCCACCACACGCATGAGTCGGAAAATACCGCGCAGCACCCTGATTGTCCTGTCGCTGCCATCCCACACCGACACCAAGCCCCGCGCAGGAAGTGCGGAGTCGAGTGGGGGAGTCGGGGCGCCTCCACCGCTTTACATATGGCCGGCTACCGGACATTGCCCGCGGGAACGATAATGCAGTTGAGGCTGGTCATACGCCGCGGGTTGCCACGGCCGAAGAGCGGGGCCGGGGAGAGCCCTCCTGTGGTGCCGGAGGACGAATCCGATGGCTCCGTGCACGGCTCCCGGGATCCGGTTGACGCCGTTCACCACGCCGTTGATGACGCCACCCCCAGGCGGGCGTCATCTTCTCCGCGCACAACGCCCTCGACGACGCCCTGGTCTTCCGTCGGGACATCACTGAGCCCACGATGAGGGCCGGGCGGCCGGCCGTCATAACCTGTCACAAACCCGGCCCGACGTCGGCCGAAGCGGCCGAGCGCGATCGCCCGGCCCGAATATGTCCCGACGTGTGGTTTTGTGACAACCGACCCCACCGTCCGTTGGACTATAGAGCCGTCCATCGAGTGGGATGAGCGCACCACACCATCCAGAGCGGCCGAGAGATCTGGCTCGACGACGCCGCAGCAACCAGTCAGCCGACCCTGGGACACCGGGACCGGCGGGCACGGTGCTACCGCCAGGACCGATGGAGGATCGAGTGAATCACCACGCCACCCAACAGGTCCACGCCGGCTACGAGCCCGAGGCCCCCTACTGGCCGGTGGCCGTGCCCATCCACCAGACGGCGGCCTACCGCTTCCCCGATCACGCCACGGCCGCCTCGATGTTCCGGCTGGAGACCCCCGGGTTCACCTACAGCCGCACGGGCAACCCCACGGTCGCCGTGTTCGAGAACCGACTGGCGGCCCTGGAGGGCGGGATCGGGGCCATCGGCACCGCCACGGGACAAGCCGCCGTCGCACTGTCCCTGCTGACCCTGCTCCACGGCGGTAAGCACTTGGTCGCCTCCAGCCAGCTCTACGGCGGGACGGTGGACCTGCTGACGGACACCTTCGCCGACTTCGGCATCGAGGTCACTTTCGCCGACCCGGCCGACCCGCAGGCCTGGGGCGCGGCGATCCGGCCGGACACCCGCGCGTTCCTCCTGGAGTCCATCACCAACCCGCTGGCCACCGTGCCGGACCTGCCGGCGCTGGCGGACATCGCCCACGCCTCCGGGGTCCCGGTCGTGGTGGACAGCACCTTGGCGACGCCGGTCCTGTACCGGCCACTGGAACATGGTGCCGACGTGGTGGTGCACTCCGCCACGAAGTTCCTCGGCGGGCACGGGGCCGTCCTCGGCGGGGCGATCGTGGACGGCGGCACCTTCGACTACGGCGCAGCCCCGGAGCGGTGGCCCCAACTGACCCGGCCCAAGGCCCGCTACGGCGGACAGGCACTCATCGACCGGCACGGCCGCGGCGCCTACCTGGCGCTGGCGCGCAGCAAGTTCCTGCCCGACCTCGGCCCCTCCCTCGCCCCGGCCAGCGCCGCCCAGTTCATCCAGGGCCTGGAGACCCTCGCCGTCCGCATCGCCCGGCAGGAGGAGACCGCGCGAACGGTCGCCGAGCACCTGGCCCGGCACCCCACCGTCGGGCGCGTCCACCACCCGGCGATCCCCGGACATCCCAGCGCCGCTCTCGCCGAGAGGGACTTCCCGCACGGCACCGGCTCGGTGTTCTCCTTCGACCTGGCCGCCGGCCCCGAGGCCATCGGCCCGTTCATCGACGCTCTGGAGCTGCTCCAGCTCGTGGCCAACATCGGGGACGTGCGCTCCCTGGTCAGCCCCCCGGCGACCATGACGCACTGCCGGCTCACCCCTAACCAACGCCGGGCCGCAGGCATCGCTGAGACCACGATCCGGCTGTCCATCGGACTGGAGTGTCCCGAGGCCCTGATCGCCGACCTCGACCGGGCGCTGGCCACCGTACCGGCCTCGGCCCTGACCGGGAAGGCGCGCTGAGGTGACCCTCCTGACCGACTCAGCACAGACGGACACTGCGCCGACGGCCCGGGGACTGAAGACCTTGGGCCTGCGGATGGACCGGCACGGCGCGAACGCCGCGGAGCTGGCCGGCTGGTTGCGGGAGCACCCGGCGGTCGGGCAGGTATACTCCCCCGGGCTCCCGGAGCACCGCGGGCACGAGCTGGCGGCCCGGCAGATGGACGGATTCGGCGGGATCGTGTCCGTGCGGCTGGGCGGGGGAGAGCCCGCCGCACGGGCGTTCGCCCAGTCCACGGAGCTGTTCGCCCTGTCCGTCAGCCTCGGCGGGGTCGAGTCCCTCATCTGCTACTGCTCCAAGATGACCCACGCCTCCGTGCGAGGCACGGCCCTGGAGGTCCCGGCCGACCTGGTCCGGCTGTCCGTGGGCGTCGAGGACGTCACCGACCTGCAGGCGGACCTCGAAGCGGCACTGGAGTGCGCCGCGCGCCCCGGACCGGTCAGCGCCGCGTCACCGCCGCGGCCCGCGCGGCCCGGGGAACCGGCAGCCCGGAGGCCCGGATCGACGTCGTCCGGGCAGCGCCGGGGGTGCCGGGAGCATGACTGGGGCGACCTTCGGGAGGGCAGTGCACGAGCAGCAGGGAAGGACGTTCGAGATGAGTACACATCTGGCAGGCAGGCCCCCGGTCCACAGCGAGGAATCGATGCATCAGACCACCAGGACGAACGACTTCACGTTCGATATCAGCACGACCCGCTTCGATGAGGACTACTGCCCCTCGTCCAGTTCCCGAGGCACGACGAACTTCGCGAACCTGGCCCGCGGCGAGAACCGTCGGCAGAACCTCCGAAACACCCTGACAATGATCAATAGTCGCTTCAACGACCTGGCCCACTGGGACAATCCCAGCCGGGATCGCTATGTCGTGGAGATCGAGATCGTCTCCGTGGACCTGCACTTCGCCGCCGACGGCGACGACGCGGTGTTCCCCCTGATCGAGGTCCTCGACGTGCAGATCCTCGACACGCTGTCCAATGTGCACATCGACGGGATCGTGGGGAACAACTTCTCGTCCTACCTCCGGGACTATGACTTCAGCGTGGTGCTGCCGGAACACCACGCGAAGGCGTCCCGGTCCAGCATCCCCGATGACTTCGGCGAATTGCACGGGAAGCTCTTCACGCACTTCCTGGACTCCGAGGCCTACCGCGAGCGGTTCCGCCAGCCGCCCGTGATCTGCATCAGCGTCTCGAGCACCAAGACGTATCGTCGGCTCGAGAACCACCATCCGATCCTCGGGGTGGAGTATCGGCAGGATGAATCCTCCTTGACGGATCGATACTTCGAGAGGATGGGACTGCGGGTCCGCTACTTCATGCCCCGCGGCGCGGTCGCACCCCTGGCGTTCTACTTCCGGGGGGATCTCCTCAATGACTATTCCAACCTGGCACTCATCGGCCTCATCAGCACGATGGAAGCGTTCCAGAAGATCTATCGCCCGGAGATCTACAACGCCAATGCGGCAGCTGGTCGGGTCTACCGGCCGAGCCTGGAGAGTCGAGACTACTCGGTGACGCAGATCGCCTACGACCGCGAGGAGCGCAGTCAGCTGGCCCTCATGCAGGGGAAGTTCACGGAGGAGCACTTCGTGAAGCCACACCAGACCCTCCTGGAGCAGTGGGCCGCGGCCCACTGCGGACGACAGACGGAGAAGCACCGATGAACACCCTGTTGCCCACCACCATCGTCGGCAGCCTGCCCAAGCCCTCCTGGCTCGCGGAAGGTGAGACGCTGTGGTCCCCTTGGAAGCTGGACGGCGAGGAACTGCGCGAGGGCAAGCGGGATGCGCTGAGCCTGGCCGTGAACGAGCAGCAGCAGGCGGGTATCGACATCGTCAGCGACGGCGAACAGACCCGTCAGCACTTTGTCACCACGTTCATCGAACACCTCAGCGGCGTCGACTTCGAACACCGGAAGACGGTGCGGATCCGTGACCGCTACGACGCGAGCGTCCCGACGGTCGTCGGCGCGGTGGGCCGTGAGCGGTCGGTTTTCCTCGAAGACGCGAAGGCCCTCCGCGCGCGGACCAGCCGGCCCATCAAGTGGACGCTCCCCGGTCCCATGACCATGATCGACACCCTCTACGACAAGCACTACAGGAGTCGCGAAAAGCTCGCCTGGGAGTTCGCGAAGATCCTCAACCAGGAGGCCAAAGAGCTGGAGGCGGCGGGCGTCGACATCATCCAGTTCGACGAGCCTGCCTTCAACGTGTTCTTCGACGACCTCAAGGAGTGGGGCGTGGCCGCACTGGAGCGAGCGGCCGAGGGACTGCGCAGCAAAACGGCCGTGCATATCTGCTACGGCTACGGCATCAAAGCCAATACCGAGTGGAAGGCGACGCTCGGGTCGGAGTGGCGCCAGTATGAGATGTCATTCCCGCTCCTCCAGCAGTCGACGATCGACATGGTCTCCTTGGAACGCCACAACTCCCGCGTCCCGGTCGAGCTCATCGAGCTGCTCCGAGGTAAGGAGGTGATGGTCGGGGCCATCGACGTCGCCAGCGACGCGATCGAATCCCCGGAGGAAGTGGCCAGCACTCTTCGGCAGGTGCTCCGGTTCGTCGATGCGGACAAGCTGTATCCGAGCACCAACTGCGGCATGGCGCCACTGGCTCGAAAGGTTGCGCGAGACAAAATGATCGCTCTCGCTGCGGGTGCGGAGATCATCCGAGCGGAACTCTCGGGAGTAAGCCTCGAAGTGACGGCCAGCCAGGGAGTTCAAGACCCGGCGGTGAGCCCCGCCTGACGCCCGAAGGAAACGTCCCCGCTAGCAGCCCCGGGAACGGACGGGACCGAACTGCCGCCCAAGCCCACGGTCCGACGTGCTGCGGTGCCAAGACGGGCCTGTCGCCATCACGGGCACCATCCTGACTTGCCCGGTGCGGTAGTCCACGACCCGGCCATCGGGGTACCTGCGGGTGTTGCCGCTCGTGAAATGGTTTCAGCAGTCTCTCCAAGGCAGTCGCCGGGCGCAGATGGCAGTGATGGCCAGGACGAGGACAGCGGTGACCTGCCCGGCGGCGTCGGCAGCGGCGATCGGGCGGGCATCTGACAAGACACTGGGGCGGGTGGAGGCGGCCAAGGGCACACCTTGGAAGACATCCAGTCGGGGTAACGCACCACCCGCTTCACATATGGGCCGGTTAGCGGCGGACCGTGTTTCGGTGAAGTTCCGGTTCGTGTCTAAGGTCGTGGGGTTTCCGGGGTGGGGAGATGGTCGTCGAGGTAGTCGGCGGCGAGTTGGGCGATCTCGGGCCAGCCGTGGTCGATGGTCAGGGAGTGCCCGCGGTGCGGGACCTCCACCAGGGCGGTGGGGTGGGGGTTGCGCTGCTGTTTGGCGTATTCGCTCCGGACCACGCCGAGGGGGACGAGCCGGTCGGTGGCCGAGCCGATGACCAGCATCGGCCCACGGTCGGGGTGGCGTCAGTCGGCGGTGGCGGCGGCCACGGGGGCGATCTGTCCGGCCACGGCTTCGAAGAGTGGTTTGCCGGGGCAGGCCACGTGCTGGGTCTCCCACAGCTGGCGGGCCTCCTGCTCGCTGACCTCGTTGGCCCAGGAGTAGCGGAACTGCGGCTAGCTCAACCGCACGGCTCGGCCGAGGTTGGCAGGATTCGTCAGTACCGGGGCGCCGCCGCGGACCACCGACCAGCGCAGCCCGAAGGCGCCGCGGAACGGGGCGGGGCTGACCCCGACGGTGGCTGCGGCCAGCCCCATGCCGGCGAGCTCGTGGGTGACCAGCCCGCCGAAGGAGTGGCCGATCAGGCCCGGGGCGCGTTCGAGGGCGGCGATGACGTCGGCGGCGTGCTCGGTCACATCCTGCACCCCGATGCCGGCCAGTGTCTCGGGGCGGGCCAGTGCTTCCTCGACGGTGGGCGGTTCACCGGGCCACTCGAGAGCCACGGTGGCGAGACCGCGGTCGGCGAGGAACTGACGCCACGGCGCCCACCCGGGGGCGATGGCCCACAGGCCGTGGACGAGCAGGACGATGCGGCGCCCGGAGGCGTTTGCTTCTTCGATCTGTTCCCGTTCGGTGGCGGTGATGGTGCTCATGATCGTCTCCTCGTGCCTGTGCTGACCCGCCGACGCCCGCGATCAGGTGTGGCCGCTCCGGTCATGGATGCGGCTTCGGTGCGGTCACGACTGTTCGGGTTCTCTCCGGGGACCTCGAGGGTCGAAGATGTGGGCGGTCCGTCACACACGATTTCCGACATTCAAGAGGGCCGTCGCCGCGAGTCAGGCGAAGCGCCGCTCCGGATTCGCCGACCTGTCCGATAAGGGTCTACAGGTGATGGCCCCGAGCGTGGCTCTTGCGTCGTGGCGCGGGTGCGCGGCATACGGTGGGGTCTGTCGAGCGGAGAGGCCTGATCTGGTGAGACGAGCCCTGCACGTGCATCGGCTGAGCACCTATCTGGTGTTCCAGGCGCTCACCCCGGTGCTGGCCCTGGCTACGCCGCCTTCCTATCCCCGGGCAGCTGGTCGGCCTGGGTGCTGTGCTGGGCGGTGCTGATGGGGGTGGGGTTGGTGTGGACCCAGCTGGTGTGGGGCCCGTGCTGGGCGGCCGGGGCCGACTACGGCTTGGCCGCCGGGATCCGGGTCCCCCTGATGGCCGTCGCCGGTGCGGCGCTGATGCTGCCCTTCCTGATCCTCAACGTGGTTCTCGACCCGGTGTGGTTCCTCTACGCCCTGGTCTTCACCCCTTACGGGCTGGTGGCCGGGTTGCTCGGTGGGGCTGTCCTGGCCGTCCGGGACCGCGGTGTCGCCCCTTTCTCTCACACCCACAACGCCGTCGAGGCGAGCCACCGCTAGGGAGATGTGCGCCCGCGGGCGTTCCTGATCTGTCAACGCTGCAGATGGGGTTCCACACAACCCCCGTTCTCAGAAGGCAAGTCAACTCAAGTCACCTGATCTTGCCATCGTCTTCTGGCTCCATCACCGTGACGCCACGGGGAGGTGCGGCCTCGAAGCTGTCTCACGATGTGGACGCGCACTACAGGCCCTGCCTTGATTACTGACGAGTAAGGTTACTAGCCTGTTTTGCATAGACAAACGTCTAGTGCTCGTTTCCAGGAGGCACCCCATGGCAGGAACGTTGATGAGCGTCGCCACAGGCGCGGGCGGCATGGCCACGGCGGCGGCCATGATCCAGCTGAGCCTGTCGATCAGCACCAGTGGTGCGCTGGAGCCGGCGGCGATCGCTCTGCTCATGATCGGGGCGGTGGCCTTGATCGCCCGTGTCGTCGTGGACTTCGAGTCCCGGTCGCGGCAGCACGTGGATCGGACCAGGGCACAGATCGAGGCCCGTCGACACCACCAGCAACAGCACCTCCTGGACGCACGGTCGTAGCTGCCGCTGCAGCCGTTCGCGCCCGAACACTGAGAGCCACAACGGCCAGGTTCCTTCGAGAACGTCTCAGCGACGCAGCTTCGCACATGGCCCGATCGGCGGCGATCCGTGCTGCGGCTGGGGTTTCCCGGGGTGCGTCGGAGACGTGCGTCATGGCGACCATGGCGCTCTGGAAGAGACGGCGACGTGGCCACTCGAGCGTTCGCGATCACACACCTCTGCTTCCTTTGGTGAACGACCTGGTTCCGGCGGGTGTTCTCGGGGGCGGTGGCATGAGGGAGGGGACTCTGCTGCTGAGAGGGGATTGCCTGTGGCCCCTCCATCTCTGGGACAGGCCGGTGATGCTGCGGATCCGGGGATTCGCCGCGATCGGTGAGTGCCCGGTTTGAGGCGGAGAGCAGAAGGGGCGGCACCGGCCGGGGGGCCGATCCCGCCCCTTTTCTGCTGGTCTGCGGCAGCGATGCCGGCGGTAGGAAAGCCACGGCCCCGAGACGGAAGGCCTCGCGCGTGCCGGTGGCGTAGGTGAGGGGCGGAGCCGAGAGGACGGTTCCGCCGTGGTCGAGGCGTGCGCGTAAGATCCTTCGCTGTGCCCGGTTGCCCGATCCGCATCATGGGTCGGCGCTCTCCTGGGGGCCCACCTGGTATTCCCGCAGGTCCAGCAGCTTGCGTTCCCCCAGTCCGTTCTCGAGGATCCAGACCACGCCCAAGGCAACCGAGACAGTCTCCACCGTTCCGGTCCAGTGCACCACCCCACGGATCCGGGCCTGCACCAGCTGTCCCGGGTGCAACGGCTGTGCCCCACTCCCCAAGTTGTTCCGATCCGCGGTGTCGGTGCCGCGGCCGATCACGGCGGCGTTCTCGGGCACCCCGCGCTCGGCGGTCTCATGCGAGCTCATGATCCATCCTGCCTCCTGGTGTGCGCCCGTCGAGGACTGTGACCAAAAGCGGCGCTGACCTGGGCGGACGCGTCTCCTCCTCCGTGGTGCGGTGAATCGGGGGCGAACCCGTCGCGCTCCAGGTCAGAGGGACGTCGTACACCGGTGCTGGACGGGGAGCCTCTGCGGGCTGCCGATGCAACGAGTCAGGCCCACACCACCCCAGGACCAGACGCCGACGACTCCGACTGGCTCGAGCCCCTCGGCCAGGACCACGGGACTGTCGCAGGAACCGGGCCAACGGCGGGCGTGCCTCCGCCGCCCCACGTACGACCCGGTCGGCGGCGGGCCAACTCGCGGTAGACGTGTCACGGCAGAGGAGCCGTTTTCCGGCACTGGGTGAAGCGTCAACCTGAAGTGGTTTCCTCGGCCGGGTAGCATGCATCGCATGTCCATCAAGTTCGAGAACGTCGGCATCGCCGTCCGTGATCTCGAAGCGGCGATCGCCTTCTTCACCGACCTCGGGCTGACCCTCCTGGGTCGTGAAACGGTCAGCGGTCAGTGGGCGGACACCGCTGTCGGTCTCGACGGCAACCACGCCCACATCGCCATGCTCCAGACACCGGACGGCAACGATCGCCTCGAGCTCTTCGAGTACATCCACCCCGCAGCGATCGAGACGGAGCCCACCCGGCCCAACGAGATCGGCATGCACCGCGTCGCCTTCTCGGTCGAGGACCTCGACGAGTCCCTCGAGATCGCCGCCCGGCACGGCTGCCACCCGCTGCGCGGCGTGGCGACCTATCAGGATGCCTACAAGCTCACCTATGTCCGGGGGCCCAGCGGCATCATCGTGATGCTCGCCGAGGAACTCGAGAGGCGCTGACGACACGTCGATGGTCGCGTGACCATCGACTTACGGGACGCCATCGCCGCAGGAGGCTGTGCGCGTTACATGTGGCCCATCCGCGGCGCACTTCGCTGCGGTAGCAGTTTCCCGGCGGACGCTCTGCACCGTACGCGAGTGTCCCCTGTGGGGAGCCGTCCTTGCGGTGTCGTCGGGCAGTGTACTTCGGTCAGGAAAGCGGACCTGCAGCGGCATGCGCTCCACGCCTGGAAGGCGTTGCTGTGGCAGTTCGACGGGATCGTCGAGTATGGCGGGCAGGGCCCGCATTCTCGTGCGCTGGGCAGTGTGGCCTGCCTTGAGGGTCCCAGCCGGCCTGCGGCCGGAGCGCCGAGGGCCTCGGCGTCGGCGCGCCGCTGCCGGTCACAGGCTGGGAGCAGCTCCTGGTCCACATGCCGCACCGATGTTCCGGACGTGGTGCATGTCGCCGTCGCGCATCGGCAGCGACCGTGTCAGGGCGATCGGGGCGCTCCACACTGCGGCCTTATGCTTCACGGGTGAATCCAGAAGAGCTGTCCGCCGCCATTTCCGCTTGTCTGGAGGCCGCCGTCGAGGCCGGTGACTTCGATGTCGAACTCCCCTCGGAGGTGCGTGTGGAGCGACCGAAGAACCGGGAGCACGGTGACTGGGCCACGAACATCGCTCTGCAACTGGGCAAGAAGGCGGGGATGAATCCGCGCGGGTTCGCCCAGATGCTCAGCGGCCGCCTGGACGGCATCGACGGCGTCAAGAGCGTCGACGTCGCCGGCCCGGGCTTCCTCAACATCACCCTGGACGCCGGCGCGGTGGGCGAGCTCGCCCGGACCGTCGTCGAGGCAGGGCCTGCCTACGGCACGAACGACGCCCTCGCGGGCCACACCATCAACATGGAGTTCGTCTCGGCGAATCCCACCGGGCCGCTGCATCTGGCCCACACGCGCTGGGCCGCACTGGGAGATTCGATCGCGCGTGTCCTGCGCGCCAGCGGTGCGGCGGTGACGGCCGAGTACTACATCAATGACGCCGGAACGCAGATGAACACCTTCGCCGCCTCCGTCCTGGCCACCATCAGGGGCCGACCGGTCCCGGAGGGCGGCTATCCGGGGGAGTACATCGCCGATCTCGGCCGCCAGGCGCTGGCTGCCCGGCCGGAGGTGGCGGACATGGGTGACGACGAGGCGTTGCCGATCGTCCGGGAACTGGCCTATCGAGCGCAGATGGCGGACATCAAGGAAACCCTGGCCGACTTCGGCGTGCACTTCGACGTGTTCTTCTCCGAGTCGGCCCTGCACGAGGGCGGAGCCGTGGGGCAGGCGGTGGACCGCCTGCGGGAGCAAGGACACGTCTTCGACCTCGATGGTGCCGTCTGGCTGCGCACCACCGACTTCGGCGACGACAAGGACCGGGTCCTCATCCGGGCCAACGGTGAGCCCACGTACTTCGCCTCCGACGCTGCGTACTACCTGTCGAAGAAGGACCGCGGGTTCCCCGAGAAGATCTATCTGCTCGGTGCCGACCACCACG